>NZ_JBHWJI010000040.1:76541-91768 GCF_042731515.1 Streptomyces sp. NPDC059850 | reverse complement strand
TTGGGGGCCTGCTTATTTTGTTTTTATTAGACCGGCGTTGGCCACGGCGCGGCCCCGCCCCGCTCTTCGGGGGGGGGGGGGGCCGCCGGCGGCCGCCCCCCCGCCCGCTTCTCTTGTGGCGTCCGCGAGGGGCGTACGACGGCACATAAAAGTCGTTAACAGGATTTAACCCTACTTACACATGAATTCCCGGTTGCTTCAGTTCCACCTTCCGGCTCCGTCACCCGATGGGTTAAATCGGAAGCAGCGAGATTGACGGCGCCCCGCGTTGACGGCGCCGGGTCGCTTCATCCCGAAGACCCGCCCCCAGGAGCCGGCCCCGAGGCCACGGGTCTTTCACCCCGCCTTCCCGCCCACCGGGACGTCCTCCGCGGCAGCGGAGCGCGTCAGCCTCGGGCTGCTCTCCGCGCCCCCGGCGAGGCGGCACATCGAAGGAGAAGGATCATGGCAACCATCACTTCGCTGGTGGACACGACCACCACCACCAACCAAGGCAAACCCGGGGACACCGTCCAGATCAACGGCACCGCGATGGCCACCACCACCCGCGTGAACTTCGGCTCCACGGCGGTCACCCCGACCGGCGTCACCGCCACCCAGGTCACCTTCGTCGTGCCCAGCACGGCGCCGTGCTCCGGCCAGGTCGCCGTCAGCGTCTCCAGCAACACCGGCGCCACCAGCAACGCGATGCCGTTCTTCGTCATCGCCACCCCGACGACCACTGGCACGAGCGTCACCTGTCTCCCGGCCGCCACGGGGGGCTCGGTGACGCTGTTCGGCACCAACTTCCTGACCGGGAACCAGGTCACGGTGGGCAGCGTCGGCAACGTCGCGGTCACCCCCACCCAGACCAGCCAGGTCACCTTCACCGCACCGGCCAACGCGGGGCAGGTCGCCGACGTGACGACCCAGGCGGTGACCATCCGTACCGCGGGCGGCACCAGCACCTCGGGCACCACCATGGTCGACTACTACCTCGCCCCGGCCATCACCTCCGTGGCACCCACGTCGGGCACGGCGGGCGACAGCATCGTCATCAACGGAACGTCCTTCATCGGCGTCGACACCGTCACCTTCACCGACAGCGCCGACGACACCGCCACCGCGGTCTTCACCCCCATCGGCGACGACCAGCTCGTGGCCATCGTGCCCGGCGGGCTCGCCACCGGCGCCGGGACCATCACGGTCCACACCTGCGGCGGGGACTCCAACGACCAGGCTTTCACCGTCACCTGACGGCTGGAGACGACCGCGCACCGACAGCGTCACGCACGTTCGTCCCCCGCGCCCTGGCCGACCACCTCCGGCCAGGGCGCGGCCGTCGAGGTACGGATAGGAGAACACCCTCATGGCCCCCATCGTGACCAGCGTCAGCCCCGCCCAAGGCGCACCGGCGGGCGGAACCCCCGTCACCATCACCGGCTCCGGCTTCACCGGCGCCACCGCGGTCAGGTTCGGCCCCAACCTGGCCACGAACATGGTCGTCGTGAACAGCACGCAGATCACGGCCAGGACGCCCGCGGGGACCGGCACGGTCAAGGTCACGGTCACCGGGCCGTCGGGGACCAGCACCCAGAACGTGTTCTTCACCTACACCACCGTCGCGGCCCCCGTCCTCACCGGCCTCAGCCCGGGATCGGGCCCCACCTCCGGCGGCAACACCGTCACCCTGAACGGCACCAACCTCACCGGCGCGACCACGGTCATGTTCGGGCCCAGCCCCGCCGCGATCCTCACCAACACCCCCACCCAGATCACCGTCACCGCCCCACCGGGCACCGGCAGCGTGGGCGTCACCGTCACCACCCCCGGCGGCACCAGCAACGCCCTCGGCTACACCTACGCCGCCACCCCCGCACCCACCCTCACCAGCCTCAGCCCGACCTCGGGACCCACCTCCGGCGGCAACACCGTCACCCTGAACGGCACCAACCTCACCGGCGCGACCTCCGTCATGTTCGGGATCAACGCGGCGGCCATCCTCACCAACACCGCCACCCAGATCACCGTCACCGCGCCCGCCGGGCCGCCGTCCGTGGTCAACGTCAGCGTCACCACGCCGGGCGGTACCAGCAACGCGCTGCCGTACTTCTACATCACCGCGCCGGTCGTCACCGATCTGTCCACCCACCTCGGCCCGGCCACCGGCGGCAACACCGTCACCGTCTTCGGCAGCGGTCTGACCCTCACCACCGCCGTCGACTTCGGGGGAACCCCGGCCACCGCCATCAACGTGATCTCCGACAGCCAGCTGACCGTCACCGCCCCGGCCGGGACCGGCACCATCCAGGTCACCGTCACCACGCCCGGCGGCACCAGCTCGCCGGGGACCGGGAACCCGCACTACACGTATCTCGGCGCCCCGGTCCTCACCAGCCTCAACCCGCCGAACGGCCTGGACACCGGGGGCGAGTCGGTGCTGCTCGTCGGCAGCAACCTCACCTACACCGACGCGGTGACCTTCGGCTCCGTCCCCGCCTCGTTCTTCGCGGTCTCGGACACCCAGGTCGTCGCCACCACCCCGGGCGGGCCGCCCGGAGTGGTGAGCGTCGTGGCCCACACCCCGGCCGGAAACAGCAACGCCCTGCCGTTCACCTACGACCCGTCGTGACCGGCCTCAGCCGACGGAGGAGTACGCCACGACCCCGCGCAGCAGCCCGTCGACCGCCTTGCGGGCGTTGCGCGCCACGCCGCCGTCCGGGGCCGCCGCCGCGATCTGGCCCAGCACGTCGATGAGCTGCTTGCACCAGCGCACGAAGTCACCGGCGGGCATGTCCACTTCCCGCAGCAGCTCGTCCAGCCCGTGGCCGGACGCCCAGCGGTAGGCGGCCCAGGCGAAGCCCAGGTCCGGCTCGCGCTGACCGACCCCCTCGGCCTGGTTGATCTTGTGCTCCTCCTCCAGGGCGTCCAGTCGGCCCCAGATACGGACCATCTCGCCCAGCGCCTCCTTGGCGGGGCCGGTGGGCAGCTTGGGCGGCAGCGCGTCGTCCGCCGCCCGGGACTCGTACACCAGCGCCGAGGCGCACGCCGCCAGCTCGGCGGGGGTCAGCCCCTCCCACACACCGTCCCGCAGGCATTCGCTGGCCAGCAGGTCCAGCTCGCCGTAGAGCCGGGCCAGCCGCCTGCCGACGTCCGTGACCTCGTCATCGCGCAGATAGTCCAGCTCGGTCAGCAGGGCGCAGATCCGGTCGAAGGTGCGGGCGATGGTGTTCGTCCGCCCCTCGATGCGCCGCTCCAGCTGGCGGGTGTCGCGCAGCAGCCGGTGGTAGCGCTCGCCCCAGCGGGCGTGGTCCTCGCGGTCGGAGCAGCCGTGGCAGGGGTGGGCGCGGATCTCGGCGCGCAGCCGGGCGATCTCGGTGTCGTCGGCCGCCCGCGAGCGCTCCTTGCGGTGCCGCCGCGCGTCGTGGTGCCCGGCCTTGGTGCGCAGCGCGGAGGCGAGGTCCCGGCGGGACTGCGGGCTGCGCGGGTTGAACGACTTGGGGATCCGCATCCGGTCCAGCGGCTCGACCGGCACCGGGAAGTCGATCGAGGCCAGCCGCTTGACCTGGCGCTCGGCGGTGAGCACCAGCGGGCGCGGCCCATCCTGGTGCTCGAAGCCGCGGTGGCCGTTGGAGCGCCCGGCGGCCAGCCCCGGGTCCAGCACCAGGGCGAGCCCGGCGAACTTGCCGGTGGGCACGTGGATGACATCGCCCGGGCGGAGCTTCTCCAGCGCCACCGCGGCGGCCGCGCGGCGCTGCGCGGCGCCCTGCCGGGCGATCTCGGTCTCGCGGTCCTTCAGGTCGCGGCGCAGCCGCGCGTACTCGTCGAAGTCGCCGAGGTGGCAGGTCATGGAGGCGCGGTAGCCCTCCAACCCCTCCTCGTTGCGCTGCACCTGACGGGAGATCCCGACGACCGCCTTGTCCGCCTGGAACTGGGCGAACGAGGTCTCCAGCAGCTCGCGCGAGCGATGGCGGCCGAACTGGGAGACCAGGTTGACCGCCATGTTGTACGAGGGCTTGAAGGACGAGCGCAGCGGATACGTGCGCGTCCCGGCCAGGCCCGCGAGGGCGGCCGGGTCCATGGCGCGCTGCCACAGCACCACCGCGTGGCCCTCGACGTCGATGCCGCGCCGCCCGGCGCGCCCGGTCAGCTGGGTGTACTCACCGGGGGTGATGTCGGCGTGCTGCTCCCCGTTCCACTTGACGAGCTTCTCCAACACCACCGAGCGGGCGGGCATGTTGATGCCCAGCGCCAGGGTCTCGGTGGCGAAGACCGCCTTGACCAGGCCGCGGACGAACAGCTCCTCGACGACCTCCTTGAAGGTGGGCAGCATCCCGGCGTGGTGGGCCGCGATACCCCGCTCAAGCCCCTCCAGCCACTCGAAATACCCGAGCACGTGCAGGTCTTCGTCGGGGATGCCCGCGGTGCGCTCCTCGACTATCGACCGCACCTGGGCGCGCGCCGCGTCGTCGTTGAGCCGCAGCCCCGCGTACAGGCACTGCTGGACGGCCGATTCGCACCCGGCCCGGCTGAAGATGAAGGTGATGGCGGGCAACAGGCCCTCGGCGTCGAGCCGGTCGATGACCTCGGCTCTGCCCGGGGTCCAGATCCGGCTGCGCTGACGGCGCTCACGCTCCCGGTCGGCCTCCCGCATGTTGTTCCGCCCCCGGCGCTTGTCGCGGCCGAAGGCGGGGCGGCTGTTCTCCATCCGGGCCAGCCGGACCAGGTCGGGATTGACCTCGCGGCGGGCGGACTGATCACCGTCCCGCCCGGTCTTCTCCTCGAAAAGGTCGTACATCCGGCGCCCCGCCAGCACGTGCTGCCACAGCGGCACCGGGCGGTGCTCGGAGACGATCACCTCGGTGTCGCCGCGCACGGTGTCCAGCCAGTCGCCGAACTCCTCGGCGTTGGAGACCGTCGCGGACAGTGATACGAGCGTCACCGACTCGGGGAGGTGGATGATGACCTCTTCCCAGACGGCACCACGGAAGCGGTCGGAGAGGTAGTGCACCTCGTCCATCACCACATAGCCGAGGCCGAGCAGCGACTGGGAGCCCGCGTAGAGCATGTTGCGCAGCACCTCGGTGGTCATGACGACCACCGGGGCATCGGAGTTGACGCTGTTGTCCCCGGTGAGCAGGCCGACCTTGTCGGCGCCGTAGCGCTTGACGAGGTCGGCGTACTTCTGGTTCGACAGCGCCTTGATGGGCGTGGTGTAGAAGCACTTGCGGCCCTGGGTGAGCGCCAGGTGGACGGCGAACTCGCCCACGATGGTCTTGCCAGAGCCGGTGGGGGCGGCGACCAGCACACCCTTCCCTGCTTCGAGGGCCTGGCACGCCTCGATCTGGAACGGGTCCAGCGCGAAGGCGTACATCTCGCGGAAGGGGGCCAGCGCGGTGGCCTGCTCGGCGGCCCGGACTCGGGCGGCCGCATAGCGCTCGGCGGGAGTCAGCTCGTCGGTCATCGTATGTACGAGACTACCGGCCACCTCCGACAACGCACGCGATCTTTACGGCGGGATGGGGACCGGGACCCCGGCGGGCCCCGGTCATCCGGTCGTCGGTGACCCGCCTACGTGACGTCGTCGTAGCCGTTGCGCCGCACGGGGTCGTCCGCCGAGGACAGCTCGCCCGCGGCGACGCGCTCGGTCCCCTCGACGGCCTCCGGCGTCAGATCCAGGCTCGACGCCTCGTCGTCGTCCAGCCCGAAGTCGGGGTCGGCGGCCCGTCGCCGCGCCCTGCGCCGGTCGTTGAGGAGGGCGATGGCGACCGCGCCGAAGTACAGCACGGTGACGGGCCCGGCCAGGGCGAACATGCCGATCGGGTCGGTGCTGGGGGTGGCCACGGCGCCGAAGACCGTGATGCCCATGATCATGCCCCGCCACCAGCCGAACATCCGGCGGCCGCTGAGGATGCCGGTGAAGTTCAGCAGGATCAGCAGCAGCGGCAGCTCGAACGCCAGACCGAAGACGACGATCATGCGGGTGAGCAGATCGAGGAAGTCGTCCAGGGGGAGGAGGTTGCTGGCCCCGCCCGGCGTGAAGTCGAGGAGGACCTCGGCGCTCTTCGGCAGGATCTTGTACGCGAAGAAGGCACCGCCGACGAACAGCGGCACGCCGAGGCCGACGAAGAAGAGCGAGTACTTCTTCTCGCTGCGGTGCAGACCGGGCGCGAGGAACGCCCACAGCTGGTACAGCCAGACCGGGGTGGCGAGAACCAGGCCGGTGGTGAAGGAGACCTTCAGCATGATCGTGAACGGCGACAGCAGACCGTTCACGGTGAACTCCGCGCACCGCTTTCCGACGTGCTCGCTGTTCGCGGAGATCTGGGACATCCGCGTCCCGCCCGGACAGCCGACGGAATCCAGGACCGGCTTCATCAGGAAGTCGATGATGTCCTGGTAGACGAACATCGCCACGATGGTGATCACGCAGATCGCCAAGACCGATTTCATCAACCGGTTGCGCAACTCGCGCAGGTGGTCCGCGAGGGGCATCCGCCCCTCAGGGTCCTTCTCCTTCTTGTTGCGGGCAGACTTGAGCAACCCACGTCCTCATCTCGTGCGTCGGACGGCGGCCGTCGGCCCCGCCGCCAAGTGGGCCCGGGTCAGCGCTTGGTGGTGTCGCTCGGTTCGGCCACCGGACGGGAGCTGGTGACGTCGCCCGGAGCCGCCTGGATGGTGCGGTGCGCACTCTGGTCCTGGCCCGGGTTCGGCGGGTCGGCCGGGGCGTTCTCGTCCTGCTTGCCGTCCGACTTCATCGCCTTGGCCTCGCTCTTGAGGATGCGGGCGGACTTACCCAGCGAGCGCGCCATGTCGGGGAGCTTCTTCGCGCCGAACAGCAGCAGAACGACGACAAGGATAAGGATGATCTCGGTAGCGCCGAGCCTTCCGAACATATTCGTCTACCTTCTCACCGAGGCGGCTGGGGTGGGGCTGCCGACCGTTCGGACAAAAGTCCGGCAGCCGTGCTGTCTGCGATCGTAGCGCGCAGGGGTAAATGCAGGGCAATCCCCATGCAGACGCCTGGTTGCGGCCCTCCGCCTCGATTCCAGGGCCACGACCAGCCAGCGTACCCCGCTTCGCTGTGACACAGCAGGGCGCCGCCTGTCAGTGGCCGCGGGCCCCGCCCTCGTCCCGGCGCACCGCTCCCACCTGCGCACTCAGCGGTTCCGTGGCCCGCTCCAGGTCCTCCGCGGCCCGGGTGATCCGCGCGGAGCTGTCCGACACCTGCCGGGCCAGTCTGCGCACCTCCGCGAAGACCCGTACGGAGAGCACGGCGAGGACGGCGATTCCGCAGAAAGCGAGGGCGAGGGCGAGCATCGGCCAGAGCATGGGGCGAGCCTATCGGGGCCGCCGCGGCGGCCCCGCGCCGGTCGGCCCGCTGATCAGACCGTCGAGTGCAGCCGCAGGGTGCGCACCCCGCCGCCGGTGAGCAGCTCCACGATCCGCTCCCCCGCGGGCTTGCGCACCGCGCTGCCGCAGTCGGGACAGGTGAACGAGTAGAACGTGGTGCGGTCACTGGCCCCGATCGCCAGCCGCAGCGCACCGGCTGCCAGCTCGAACCGGCCCCGGCACTCCGGGCAGGCGGCCTTGAAGATCACCGAGGCGGGATTCCCCCCAGCGGTCACTGTGCGCTTCCCTTCACTCACCGCAAGCCATCATTCGCCGAAAGCCTTCATTCGCCATAGGCCGCGAGCGCTTGCCGCGCCGCGTCCCGAGCGCTGTCCGCGAGCCCCTGCGGCGCGACGATCCGGCCGTCCCGGCCGAGCCGCAGCGCCAGCCGCCGCAAGCTGCCGGGGTCGGGGGCGCGCAGCGTGATGCGCAGCGCCCCATCGGGCAGCTCCTCCGCGCTCTCATGCGGGTAGTACTCGGCGACCCAGCGCCCGCCGGGGCCGACCTCGACGACCACCTCGGGGTCCTCGGCGCCGGTCTGCACCAGCCCGGTGGACGGATCGGAGAGGTCGCGCAGCTCGATCGGGGGCGGGTCGGACGCCTCGTCCAGCAGCTTGATCTCCACGACCCGGTCGAGCCGGAAGGTACGGCGGGCCTCCGACAGCCGGCACCACGCCTCCATATAGGTGTGGCCGACGGCGAACAGCCGGATCGGGTCGACCTCGCGCTCGGTGACCTCGTCCCGCGCGGGCGAGTAGTAGCGCAGCCACAGCCTGCGACGCTCGGAGATGGCCCGGTCGACGTCGGCGAAGACACCACCCTCGGACTCGAAGGTCACCGAGAGCCGGGAGCTGGCGCCCGCCACCTCGCCCGCCGCGGCCTCCAGCTTGGCGGTGGCCCGCAGCAGCGCCTCCCGGTCGCTCTCGCGCAGCCCGGGCAGGGTGGCGACGGCGCGGGCGGCGACGAGCAGCGCGGTGGCCTCGTCGGCGGCCAGCCGCAGCGGCTCGGCGACATCGTCGGGGTTGTGCCACCAGATGCGCTCGCCGTCGGTGTCGATGTCCAGCAGGTCGCCGCCGCGGAAGCTGGTGCCGCACAGCGGCAGCACATCGAGGTCGGAGATCAGCTCGTCCTCGCTGATGCCGAAGGCGCGGGCGACCTCGGCGACGCGCGCGCCCGGGCGCTCCCGCAGATACGTCACCAGCGACAGCATCCGACGGGTCTGGTCAATGGCGTTTCCGGCCATGATGAAGTCGTTCCGTCCCCTCAGCCCTTGGCCACGGCGCGCAGCCGCTCCACGACGTCCGCCCGCAGCTCGCCGGGGCCCATGACGATCACGTCCGGGCCGAATTCCACCAGCCAGGCGTCCAGTCCGTGCCCGTACGGAATCTCCAGCTCGTCCCAGCCGTCGTCCCCGGCGTGAGTGGTGAGCGCCTTCGCCCGCAGCGGATAGCCGTGCCCGGCGCGCACCCTGATCCGGGCCGTGCCGGTGGCGGTCTCCCCCGCCCAGGCCTCCACGGTCTCCCGCACGGTGGAGTGGTCGGGCACCTCGGCGGTGTACGCGCCGGAGCGCAGCCGCACCCGGCCGGTGATCCGGGAGAGCCGGAAGACGCGCTCGGCGGACCGGTCGCGGTCCCACCCGGCGAGATACCAGTGGCCGCGCCAGCACTCCAGTGTCCAGGGCTCGACCTGGCGCTGCTCGGGGCGGGCGGCGTTGGACTTGCGGTAGTCGAAGACGACCGGGCGGCGGTCGCGGCAGGCCAGCATCAGCGGCTCGAAGGCGGCCTCGTGGACCGGGATGTGCGGCTGCAGCGCGCTCTGCGGCTGGGTGTCGTACGGGTCCTCGGCGACCGGCATCCCGGCGGCGCGCAGCTTCTGCAGCGCGCCGCTCGCGGCGCCCGCGAGCCGGGCCTGCTGCCAGACCTTGGCGGCGAGGCCGAGCGCGGCGGCCTCGGCGGCGTCCAGGGTGATCGGGGGGAGGCGGTTGCTGTCCCGGCGGGCGAGATAGCCGACTTCGCCCTCGAGGCCCTCCACCGTCTCGATGACCAGGCCGAGTTCGCGCAGATCGTCCTTGTCGCGCTCGAACATGCGGTTGAACGCGTCGTCATGGGCGGCGTCGGACTGCAGGTACGCCTCTATGGAGCCCCGCAACTCACGCTTGGTCAGCGGACGCCGGGTTCCCAGCAGGCACAGCGCCAGATTCATCAGCCGCTCGGCCTTGGCAATCGCCATCGACGCCCTTTCTTCTTGACCTTACGACCGTGACCGTACCGCTCCGGGCAGCCACCGCAAAAGCCGAGGGCCCCCGCCTGTGGACGGGGACCCTCGGCACACGCCGCGCGCGAGTCTCAGGCGGAGATCAGGTCGCAGACGAAGATCAGCGACTCGCCCG
Source organism: Streptomyces sp. NPDC059850 (assembly GCF_042731515.1). NCBI lineage: Bacteria > Bacillati > Actinomycetota > Actinomycetes > Kitasatosporales > Streptomycetaceae > Streptomyces > Streptomyces sp. NPDC059850. Next base: position 82,008 of record NZ_JBHWJI010000040.1, on the reverse strand, counting down.
GCTTGATCCGGCCACCGCCGGCGCCACGGTCGCCGTAGGCCAGGTGCGGCGGGATGATCAGCTGGCGGCGGCCGCCGACCTTCATGCCCTGCAGACCCTGGTCCCAGCCGGGGATGACCTGGCCGACGCCGAGCTTGATGCGCATCGGGGCGCCGCGGTTGTAGCTCGCGTCGAACTCCTCACCGGTGGAGAAGGCCACGCCCACGTAGTGGACGGCGATGTCGTTCCCGGCCTGGGCCGCGGGACCGTCGCCCTCCCAGAGATCCTTGATCTCCAGGTCCTTCGGCGGCTCGCCGCCCGGGAAGTCGACCTCAGGCTTGTCGATGCTCACGAAATTGCTCCTCGTTACGTTGTGGGCAACCCGCACACCCTACAGAACCGACGAACTACAGAACGGCCAGGATGTCGACCGTGAAGACCAGGGTGGAGTTGGCGGGGATGCCCTTCTGGGCCTTCTTCCCGTAGCCCAGGTCCGGGGGCACCACGATCAGCACCCGGCTGCCGGCCTTCTTGCCCGCGAGCCCCTGCGACCAGCCCTTGACGACCTGCTGCAGCGAGAACTGGGCCAGCTCACCGCGCTTGTACGTGGAGTCGAACTCCTTGCCGCCGTCCCACAGCACGCCCTTGTACTGGACGAGCAGCGCGTCCTTCGCCGTGGCCTCGGGGCCGTCGCCCTCGATGACGTACTCGGAGACGAGCTTCTTGGGCGCGTCCTTCTTGGGGATGGTGATGGTGGGCGCCTTGCCGTCGGTGTTGTCGGACACCTTGGGCATGTCGATGTTGCTCTGCGCCACCTTCTTGCCCTTGGCCGAGCTCTTGGCGTTGAAGGCGTCCTCGATGTCGATGACGAACACCAGGGTGTCCGTGCCCTTGATGCCCGCCTGCGGCTGGCCCTGCTTGCCGTACGCGTACGCCGGGGGGACGGCCAGCTCCAGCCGGCTGCCGACGGTGCGGCCCACCAGCCCCTGGTCCCAGCCCGGGAGCACCTGGCCCTTGCCGATCGGGAAGGCGGCGGTCTGCTTCTTGTCGTAGGTGTTGTCCACGACCTTGCCGGTGTTCCAGATCTGGGCGAGGTAGTTCACCTGTACGTAGTCGCCCTTGGCCGTCTTCGCCCCATCCCCCTTGATCACCGTCTTGACCGCGAGGTCGGAGGACGGCTTCCCGCTGCCCTTGGCGACCTTCGGCTTCTCGCCGAACTTCTCGCCGCCGGTGATCTCCGGCACCGGTCCGTTCACGATCTTCCCGCTGGGGGCCGGTGAGGGCCCTCCGGTCGGCTCCTTGGAGGGCTTGGCCTTGTCGGATCCTGACTTGTCGTCACCGCAGCCCGCGAGCGTGAGCAGGCCCGCGGGCACGGCAAGGAGTACGGAGCGTCGGCGCACGGAGTCCTCGTTAGGTAGATCTTGCGATGGCCAATGCGCGCCACTTTACGGCGTGACGCGGGCCCCGTCCGAGAAACGCACGGGGCCCGCGTCATACATAAGCCGTACGCCGACTCAGCCAAGTGGCCTACACGGCGGCCTACATACCGGCGATGAGTTTCTCCACCCGGTCATCGACCGAACGGAACGGGTCCTTGCACAGCACGGTGCGCTGCGCCTGGTCATTGAGCTTGAGGTGCACCCAGTCCACGGTGAAGTCGCGGCGCTGCTCCTGGGCACGGCGGATGAAGTCACCGCGCAGCCGGGCGCGAGTGGTCTGCGGGGGCACCGACTTGCCCTCGAAGATCTTCAGGTCGTTGCACACCCGGGCGGCCTGGCCACGCTTCTCCAGCAGGTAGTAGAGCCCCCGGCGGCGGTGGATGTCGTGGTAGGCGAGGTCCATCTGGGCGATGCGCGGATGGGACATGGTGATGTTGTTCTTCGCCCGGTACCGCTCGATGAGCCGGTACTTCATCACCCAGTCGATCTCGGTGCCGATCCGGTCCAGATCCTCGTCCCGGATCGCCTCCAGGGTGCGGCCCCACAGCTCCAGCACCCGCTCGACGGTGCCGGTGCGGATGCCCCGGCGCTCGCAGAAGTCGACGGCCTTCTCGTAGTACTCCTGCTGCACCTCCAGGGCGGACGCCTCGCGCCCGCTGGCGAGCCGCACCTTGCGCTGCCCGGTGATGTCGTGGCTGACCTCGCGGATCGCCCGGATCGGGTTCTCCAGGGTCAGGTCGCGCATCACGGTGCCCGCCTCGATCATGCGGAGCACCAGGTCGGTGGCGCCGACCTTGAGCAGCATCGTGGTCTCGGACATGTTGGAGTCGCCCACGATGACGTGCAGCCGCCGGTAGCGCTCGGCGTCGGCGTGCGGTTCGTCGCGGGTGTTGATGATCGGCCGGGAGCGGGTCGTCGCGGAGCTGACGCCCTCCCAGATGTGCTCGGCGCGCTGGCTGACGCAGTAGACCGCGCCACGCGGGGTCTGCAGCACCTTGCCCGCCCCGCACAGCAGCTGCCGCGTCACCAGGAACGGGATGAGAATGTCGGCGAGCCGGGAGAACTCCCCGTGCCGGGCCACCAGATAGTTCTCGTGGCAGCCGTAGGAGTTGCCCGCCGAGTCGGTGTTGTTCTTGAAGAGATAGACGTCGCCCGCGATTCCCTCCTCGTGCAGGCGGCGTTCGGCGTCGACGAGCAGACCTTCGAGAATGCGCTCGCCGGACTTGTCGTGGGTGACCAGCTCGGTCACGTTGTCGCACTCGGGTGTGGCGTATTCCGGGTGCGAACCCACGTCGAGATAGAGGCGGGCGCCGTTGCGCAGGAAGACATTGCTGCTGCGGCCCCACGAGACGACACGGCGGAAGAGGTACCGCGCCACTTCGTCAGGAGACAACCGGCGCTGTCCCCTGAATGTGCACGTGACGCCGTACTCGTTCTCCAGCCCGAAAATGCGGCGGTCCATGCCTGAACATTACGCCTGATGGCCTGCTCTGAAACCGGGTTCGGCGGCATGGCTGCGATCATTTTCCGGATGGCGTCCATCCGGCGTTCGCCGCGGCACCTCCTTCAGGTACTTCCGGGCGGCCAGCAGGACGGCCAGCGCGGCCGCTCCGGCGGCCCCCGGGACGGCGAATCCCAGGGCCACACCGCCCAGCTCCACGGCGGGTCCCGCGGCGGCCGCGCCGACCGAGCTGCCCACCCCGAAGGTGGTCACCAGCCAGGAGAACGCCTCGGTGACCGTACCGGCCGGGGCGTGCCGGTCGATGACGACGAAGGCGCACGCGAGCGCCGGGGCCAGGAACACCCCCGCCACGCCCGCGAGGGCCGTCATCGCGGGGACGCCCGGCACCAGGGCGAGCGGCAGATAGCCGGCCGCGAGGGCGGCCACCAGCAGCCGCAGCCGCCGCTCGGGCGCACCGGCCCACGGGCGGGCCCCGTAGACGACGCCGCCGACCAGCGCGCCCGCGCCGAGCGCGGAGAGCAGATAGCTGGAGACCAGGCCGCCGCCGTGCTCGTCGGCGTACGCGACGGCGGCCACGGCGATCGCGCCGAGCGCGGTGCCGACGAAGAAGAACGAGCCGATCAGCACCAGCATCCCGGAGGAGCGCAGCGCGCCCAGCCAGTGCGCCTCGCGCGGCGCGGAGCGCCACCGCCGGGACGGCGCGGACACCACGACGGACAGCGCGCCGAGGACCCCCATCGCGTTGATGACCAGCAGCGCGGCCGCCTCGGACCATCCGGCGACCAGCAGGGTGACCAGCAGCGGGCCGACGGCGAACATCACCTCCTGGGCCACGGCGTCCAGCGCGTACGCCGCGTGCACCTGGTCCGGGCGGCGCAGCACGTCCGGCCACAGGGCCCGCAGGCCGCCCTCCAGCGGGGGTGTGAACAGCCCCGCGACGAGCATCGCCGCGTACGCCACCGGCAGCGGGTCGAGGCCCACGACGGCGAACAGGGCCATCCCGAGCGCGGACACCACGGCGGCCGGGAGCATCACGCGCGGCTGGCCCCAGAGGTCCACGGCCCGGCCCAGCAGCGGCTGCCCGACGGCGGTGGCCACCCCGTAGACGGCCGAGAGCGCCCCGGCCAGCGCGTAACTTCCGCCCTCGGCGCGGGCGAAGAGCACCACGGCGAGCGCGGCGGTGGCGTTCGGGAGCCTGCCGATGAGCGTGCCGGTGAGCAGCCGCGCCGCGTGGCGGGTGCGCAGCAGTTCCCCGTAACCGGCCGCCATGGCTGCCCCTCCTGATGTCCTGGATCGTGGGTCATGAATCGTGGGTGATGGATCGAGTTTTACGTATAACGACGCGTCGTTATACGTACCATGGCGGCCTGCCCCGGGTCCACCCGTGGCGGGCGGACCGCAGGGACGCACGGAGCGGAGGCGATGTGGCACAGGGGACCGGACCTTCCGCGGCTGCCGCGCGGGTCACCAGCCGGGACGTGGCGCGGCGCGCCGGGGTGTCCCAGGCGACCGTCTCCCTCGTGCTCGGCGACAAGTGGCGCGGGCGGGTGTCGGAGCGCACGGCGGGCACCGTACGGGCCGCGGCGCACGAGCTGGGCTACCGGCCGAACCTGGCGGCGCGCAGCCTGCGGCTGGGCCGCACCCGGACCGTGCTGCTCGTCGTCCCGGCCCTGACCAACGAGTTCTTCGCGCAGGTCTACACCGGCGCCGCCCGGGTCGCCGCCGACCACGGCTTCGGCGTGGTGCTCTACCCGTCCCCCGAGGGCGTCGGCCCGGCCCGGGACCCCTTCGACTCGGCGCGGGCCTCGCTGGACGGCGTGATCGCCTCCTCGATGGCCGCCGACGCGCTGGCCGCGGTGCGCGGCGGCGGGCTGCCGCTGGTGATGCTCGACAGCGACCCCGACGATCCGGCCGCCGCCGCGGCGGCCACGGTCAACCTGGACATCGGCGACGGCATGCGGCGGGCGGCGGAGCATCTGCTGGGCCTGGGGCACCGCCGGATCGCCCATGTGGCGGCGGCGGTGGACTCCTGGACCTTCCAGGTGCGCGCCCGGGCGCTGGCCGGGGCGGTGGGCGCGGTGCCCGGCACCGTGCTGCACACGGAGGCCGCGGCGCTGAGCGTCGAGGAGGGGCGGCGGGCGGCGCTGCGGGCGCTCACCGGGCCCGGGCCCCGGCCCACGGCGCTGGTGTGCGACGACGACGTCCTCGCCGCGGGCGCGTGCAAGGCCGTCCGGCGGCTGGGGCTGCGGGTGCCGGAGGACGTGTCGGTCACCGGCTTCGACGACCTGGCGCTGGCCACGGCGGTCGAGCCGGAGCTGACCACCGTGACGCTGCCCGCGCAGGCGGTCGGGGCGGAGGGCATGCGGGCGCTGATGGCGGTCCTGGACGGGGAACCGGCCGGGGACACGACGCTGCCGGTGGAGCTGGTCGTACGGGACTCCAGCGCCCCTGCCCCACCGGCCGGATAGGCGCTGACGCCTGGTGGGGGTGGTCCGGCCGGCCCCCCCCCCCCAGGCCGGTCGCGACACCTCGCCCCACTCCGCGGAGTCAGCGGGCGCGTCGGACTCCGAGTCGGCTGCGGGCGCCG
>NZ_JBHWJI010000040.1:0-76531 GCF_042731515.1 Streptomyces sp. NPDC059850 | reverse complement strand
GGGGTGGTCGGTCCCCCCCGCCCCCGGCCCCCCCGGCGGTGATGGGCGGGGCGGGGGGGGGGGGGGGGCCCGCCCCCACCCCCCCCACCAGGCCGGTGGCTACTCCTCGCCCGACTCCGCGGAGTCGCCGGACTCGTCGGACTCCGATTCGGCGTCGGCCTCCGCCGCAGCCCCGGAACCCTCCAGGAGACGGGTCAGCTGACCGCCCAGGACGCGCTTGAACTTCCGGGCCTGAGGCCGCTTGCGGTCCAGGACCGCGACCTCCAGCTGCTCGGCGGTGAGGCTGCGCTCGCCGCCGTTGTTGTCCCGGGACAGCGAGTCGACGGCCAGCTTGAGGGCTTCGGCCAGCGTCATGCCGTCCCGGTGGCGCTGGTCGAGATAGGTGCTGATCTGGTCGGCGTTGCCACCGACGGCGACCGAGCCGTGCTCGTCCACGATGGAGCCGTCGTGCGGCAGCCGGTAGATCTGGTCGTCGGCGGGGCTCTCCCCGGTCTCGGCGACGATCAGCTCGACCTCGTACGGCTTCTCGGCGGCGCTGGAGAAGATCGTGCCCAGCGTCTGCGCGTAGACGTTGGCGAGCCCGCGGGCCGTGACATCGTCCCGGTCGTAGGTATAGCCGCGCAGATCGGCGTACCGGACGCCGCCGATGCGCAGGTTCTCGAATTCGTTGTACTTGCCGACCGCCGCGAAGGCGATCCGGTCATAGATCTCGCTGACCTTGTGCAGGGCACGGGACGGATTCTCGGCGACGAAGAGGATGCCGTCGGAATACTGCAGCACTACCACGCTGCGGCCGCGCGCGATGCCCTTGCGGGCGTATTCCGCGCGGTCGGCCATGGCCTGCTGGGGCGATACATAGAACGGCGTCGTCACCGGCTATCCGTCCCTTTCTGTCATTGGCGAATACATTCCGGGTCAACCGTCCCCTCAGAGCAGGGCGGCGCGCGGGCCGTCCGGCTCTTCGAGCCGCCGCTCGTGGATGGCGCGGACGATGTCGGCCACCTCTGCCTCGGTGAACTTCTTGAAACCGTCCTCGGTGATGACCGTGACGATGGGATAAATACGCCGGGCCAGATCGGGGCCGCCGGTCGCGGAGTCGTCGTCCGCGGCGTCGTACAGCGCCTGGATCACAGCGGTGGCGGCCTGCTCTTCCGTCAGGTCCTCGCGGTAGAGCTTCTTGAGCGCGCCGCGGGCGAACGTCGAGCCGGAGCCGGTGGCCGCGAAGCCGCGCTCCTCCGAGCGCCCGCCGGTCACGTCGTAGGAGAAGATGCGGCCCTTCTCGCGGTCGACGTCGTAACCCGCGAAGAGCGGGACGACGGCGAGGCCCTGCATCGCCATGCCGAGATTGCCGCGGATCATGGTCGAGAGCCGGTTGGCCTTGCCCTCCAGCGAGAGGACGGTGCCCTCGACCTTCTCGAAGTGCTCCAGCTCCAGCTGGAACAGCTTGACCATCTCCACGGCGAGACCGGCCGTGCCCGCGATACCGACGGCCGAGTACTCGTCCGCCGGGAAGACCTTCTCGATGTCGCGCTGCGCGATGACGTTGCCCATGGTCGCGCGCCGGTCACCGGCGAGCGCGACCCCGCCTGCGAACGTCGCCGCCACGATCGTCGTGCCATGCGGTGCCTCGATGGCGCCCTGCACCGGGGGCAGCGGGCGGGCGCCCGGCAGCAGCTCGGGCTGATGCGTTCCGAGGAAGTCCATGAACGACGAGGAGCCGGGCGTCAGGAAGGCAGCCGGCAGACGCCCTGTGCTTCGAGTGTTGGCTTCCACACGATTCCTTCCACCAGATCTTGAAATACTGCTCGGACCTTACCCCTGGCCATGGAAGTCATCCGTCCTGCGCCCTCTCGATGAGGACACAGGACGGAGGGGGACGCGCCTTACTCTCCGCCCTTTTGCACGAAGGACCGCACGAAGTCCTCCGCGTTCTCCTCGAGGACGTCGTCGATCTCGTCCAGCACGGAGTCGACGTCGTCGGAGAGCTTTTCCTGCCGCTCCTTGAGATCCTCCGCGGCCTGTGCGTCCTGCGCCTGCTCCTCGACCTCCTCGGTCTGGCGCGACGCCTTCTGCTGACCGCCGCCGGTGTCCTTGGTCGCCATGTCCCTCACCCCGCTCGGTTCGCCCGCTGATTCGATCGGTCTCAAGATCAGACCCTACAAGCAGGGTCCGACATCGGCCTCCTACTCGGTACAAAGCGTGGAGGCCACCACCATGATTCCCGGTCGGAGCCCATTTCAGCCTCCGGACAGCACCCGGACCAGGTCCTCGGCCGTGCGGCAGCGGTCCAGCAGCTCCTTGACGTGGTTGCGGGTGCCCCGCAGCGGCTCCAGCGTGGGGACCCGCTGCAGAGAGTCACGGCCCGGGAGGTCGAAGATCACCGAGTCCCAGGAGGCCGCGGCCACGTCGTCCGCGTACTGCTCCAGGCAGCGGCCGCGGAAGTAGGCGCGAGTGTCCTCCGGGGGCTTGTTCTGGGCCCGTGCCACGTCGGAGTCGTCCAGCAGCCGCTTCATCTTGCCGCGCGCCGCCAGCCGGTTGTACAGGCCCTTCTCGGGCCGTACGTCGGCGTACTGCAGGTCGACCAGATGGAGCCGGGCGGCGTCCCAGTCCAGGCCGTCGCGCCTGCGGTAGCCCTCCAGCAGCTCGCGCTTGGCCACCCAGTCCAGCTCGCCGGACAGGGACATCGGATCGCGCTCCAGCCGGTTGAGCACGTCCTCCCAGCGGGTCAGCACGTCCCGGGTCTGGTCGTCCGCGTCGGCGCCGAAGCGGTCCTCGACGTACTTGCGGGCCAGCTCGAAGTACTCCATCTGGAGCTGTACGGCGGTCAGCGTACGGCCGCTGCGCAGCGTGATCAGGCGCTGCAGCGTCGGGTCGTGCGAGACCTGGTGCAGCGTGCGGACCGGCTGGTCGACGGCCAGGTCGACGGCGATGAAGCCGTCCTCGATCATCGACAGCACCAGCGCGGTGGTGCCGAGCTTGAGGTAGGTCGACAGCTCGGAGAGGTTGGCGTCGCCGATGATCACATGCAGGCGGCGGTACTTCTCGGCGTCGGCGTGCGGCTCGTCGCGGGTGTTGATGATGGGCCGCTTGAGGGTGGTCTCCAGACCGACCTCGACCTCGAAGTAGTCCGCCCGCTGGCTGATCTGGAAGCCGTGCTCGTGCCCGTCCTGGCCGATGCCGACGCGGCCCGCGCCGGTGACGACCTGGCGGGAGACGAAGAACGGCGTCAGATGGCGCACGATGTCCGAGAAGGGGGTCTCCCGCTTCATCAGGTAGTTCTCGTGCGTGCCGTAGGACGCGCCCTTGTTGTCGGTGTTGTTCTTGTACAGGTGGATCGGCTGGGCGCCGGGCAGCTCGGCGGCGCGCCTCGCGGCCTCGGCCATGATGCGCTCGCCCGCCTTGTCCCAGAGCACCGCGTCCCGCGGGTTGGTGACCTCGGGGGCGGAGTACTCGGGATGCGCGTGGTCGACGTAGAGCCGTGCACCGTTGGTGAGGATGACGTTGGCCAGGCCGATGTCCTCGTCCGTGAGCTGACTGGCGTCCGCGGACTCACGCGCGAGGTCGAAGCCGCGGGCGTCCCGCAGCGGGTTCTCCTCCTCGAAGTCCCAGCGGGCGCGGCGCGCCCGGTGCATCGCCGCCGCGTAGGCGTTGACGACCTGGGATGAGGTGAGCATGGCATTGGCGTTCGGGTGCCCCGGGACGGAGATCCCGTACTCCGTCTCGATACCCATTACGCGCCGTACGGTCATGCGGCCCTCCTAGCCCGACGCCGCCCCAAGCCGGGGCCGACGCTCAAGTACCGCTGCGCGGCTCGTAGGACTCATACGATGAATGCCGTCCGAAAAGCGCATCCGGCTGCGGATGCCCCGTCCAGGACATCCGCAGCCGGACAGCGGTCTTACAGGTACTGACCGGTGTTGGCCACCGTGTCGATGGAGCGTCCCGTGTCCGCGCCCTGCTTTCCGGTGACCAGGGTACGGATGAAGACGATCCGCTCGCCCTTCTTACCGGAGATGCGGGCCCAGTCATCCGGGTTCGTGGTGTTGGGCAGGTCCTCGTTCTCCTTGAACTCGTCCACGCACGCGGCGAGCAGATGGGAGACCCTGAGGCCCTTCTGGTTGTGGTCGAGGAATGCCTTGATGGCCATCTTCTTCGCCCGGTCCACAATGTTCTGGATCATGGCGCCGGAGTTGAAGTCCTTGAAGTAGAGGACTTCCTTGTCACCATTGGCGTAGGTGACCTCCAGGAAGCGGTTCTCCTCGGATTCCGCGTACATCTGCTCGACGACCGACTGAATCATGCCGGCGACGGCGGCCTTGGCCGAGCCGCTGTGCTCGGCGAGGTCGTCCGTGTGGACCGGCAGGGTGGCGGTCAGGTACTTCGAGAAGATGTCCTTGGCGGCCTCGGCGTCCGGACGCTCGATCTTGATCTTCACATCGAGGCGACCGGGGCGCAGGATGGCCGGGTCGATCATGTCCTCGCGGTTCGAGGCGCCGATGACGATGACGTTCTCCAGGCCCTCGACACCGTCGATCTCGGAGAGCAGCTGGGGGACGATGGTGTTCTCCACGTCCGAGCTGACTCCGGAGCCGCGGGTCCGGAACAGGGAGTCCATCTCGTCGAAGAAGACGATGACCGGAGTGCCCTCGCTGGCCTTCTCCCGGGCCCGCTGGAAGACCAGCCGGATGTGCCGCTCGGTCTCACCGACGTACTTGTTGAGCAGCTCGGGGCCCTTGATGTTGAGGAAGAAGCTCTTCCCCGCGGGCTTGCCGGTGACTTCGGCGACCTTCTTGGCAAGGGAGTTGGCGACGGCCTTCGCGATCAGCGTCTTGCCGCAGCCGGGCGGGCCGTACAGCAGCACGCCCTTGGGCGGCCGCAGTTCGTGCTCCTTGAACAGGTCGGGGTAGAGGTACGGAAGCTCGACCGCGTCCCGGATCAGCTCGATCTGGTTCCCCAGGCCGCCGATCTTGGTGTAGTCGATGTCCGGAACCTCTTCGAGGACGAGTTCCTCGACCTCGCTCTTCGGCACGACCTCGTAGACGTAGCCGGAGCGGGGCTCCAGCAGCAGGGCGTCACCGGGGCGGATGGTGGTTTCCAGCAGCGGCTCGGCGAGCCGCACCACGCGCTCCTCGTCGGTGTGCCCGATGACCAGGGCCCGCTCGCCGTCCTCAAGGACCTCCTTGAGGGTGACGATGTCCCCGGCGCGCTCGAACTCCATGGCCTCGACCACGTTGAGCGCCTCGTTGAGCATGACCTCCTGGCCCTTCTGGAGGTCATCGAGCTCGACGCTTGGGCTGACATTCACGCGGAGTTTACGGCCTCCGGTGAAGATGTCGGCTGTGCCGTCCTCGTTCGCCTGCAGAAAGGCACCGAAACCGGCCGGCGGCTGGGCGAGCCGGTCGACCTCCTCCTTGAGGGCCACGATCTGGTCGCGGGCCTCACGGAGGGTGTTCGCGAGCCGCTCGTTCTGGGCGGAGACTCCCGCCAGATTGGTCTGCAGCTCGACGATCCGCTCTTCGAGAATCCTCGTGTGACGCGGAGAGTCGGCGAGCTTGCGGCGCAGGACGGCGATTTCCTGCTCGAGATAGGCAACCTGACCGGCGGGGTCATCAGACCCCCGCCCCGGCCGGATGCCGCGGTTGATGTCGTCGTCGTGGGCTGCCACGGTCCTCACCTCCTCCAAGGGGAGCTGGACGCTTCCTGACCCTACCTGGGCCGGTGCGGGTTGAAACCCCTAGATCACAAACCCGGTCGGCGTGTGTCCGATCTTCACCCTTGCGCACTCCCTCACGCCAGGTGAATACCCACCCAACAACATCGGAAAGCGAGCGGTTGTATCGTCGACCCGGTCAACACCCGCCAGTGCTGGCGATATTTAGTCAATGTTGAATCGCGTATCGAGGGAACGGCAGGCGACGCACCGTGCGGAACGAGGAGCTCGGCGATCTTGAAGTCTGGATTGACCAGGACCTGTGCACGGGGGATGGGATCTGTGCCCAGTACGCGCCCGAGGTCTTCGAACTCGACATCGACGGTCTAGCCTACGTCAAGAGCGCCGACGACGAGCTTCTGCAGGACAAGGGCGCGACCACCAAGGTGCCGCTGCCACTGCTCACCGAGGTGGTGGATTCGGCCAAGGAATGCCCGGGCGACTGCATCCATGTGCGGCGCGCCGCGGACCAGGTCGAGGTGTACGGCCCGGACGCCGAGTAGCGCCCGGGCGCCGCGCGGCGGAGGACGCCCGCGGGACGCTGCGTGAGTGGTCAGACACTCCCCGGCACGGGCAGTGCCTTCAGTACGAACTCGCCGTCCCGCCACTGCCAGTTGACCTTGCGCTGCAGATCGGGACAGCACCGCGGGACCTTCGTCGACGAGTAGCCCAGCAAAGTGGCCGAAACCTTCGTTCCGCGCACCGCGAAATCCTGGACGCTCATCCCCTCCTTCGGGTCGACGAAGGTCGCCACGATCTGGGGGGCCGCACCCGGGCGGGACGGCTGCGCGAGGACGTAGACGCCGCTGGGCGGGTTTCCGGCCGCGGTCTCGCAGCGCACCACGGCGACCGTTTCCGGCCGTCCGTCGCCGTCCAGGTCTCCCGAGGCCCGGTCCACGACGCCGGGCTCGGCCCGGCCGCAGTCCATCGGATAGTGCGCGGCCCGCGGGTCGGGGGCCTTCGCCTTCGCGAGCGGCAGATCGGCGCTGGGCGCGGAGAGGGTGGTGGGGGCCGCGCTGGCCTTGGCGTCGGCGGGCTGGAAGGCCGACGCTCCGGCGACGACGGCGGCCACGGCGGCCGCGGTCGCGATCCAGTGCACCGGACGGGGACGGGTGTGCGCGAGATCCGGGCCCAGAGGCTGCACGCGGGATGACTCCATGAGATGGCTGCGGCGGAGGGGGTGCTCCGCATCGTGCCACATCTCACACCGGCGCGGCCACCGCCCCGCACGGGGGAAGTCGGTGGCCGCGCCGAGTCGTTGATACGGGGGGCGTCAGCCGCGGTCGGCCGAGGTGTCCTTCCCGCTGCCGTAGCCCGGGTAGTCGTCGCCGTACGCGCCCTTGGCGGGACGGCGGCGGCGCAGCGGCGGCTCCACGCCGTCCGCGAGGCGGCGGGCGGTGAGCAGGAAGCCGGTGTGGCCGATCATGCGGTGGTCGGGGCGGACCGCCAGGCCTTCGACGTGCCAGGTGCGGACCATGGTCTCCCAGGCCGACGGCTCGTTGAAGGTGCCGTGCTCGCGGATGGACTCCACGGTGCGGGCGAGCTGGGTGGTGGTGGCGACGTAGGCGCACAGGATGCCGCCGGGCACGAGCGCCTTGGAGACGGCCTCCAGGCACTCCCAGGGGGCGAGCATGTCCAGGATGACGCGGTCGACGTCGGTGTCGGACAGGTTGTCCTGGAGGTCGCCTACGGTCAGCTGCCAGGCGGGGTGCGGGGAGCCGAAGTAGCGCTCGACGTTCTGCGAGGCGATGTCGGCGAAGTCGGACCGGCGCTCATAGGAGTGCAGCATGCCCTGGTCGCCGATGGCCCGCAGCAGGAAGGTGGAGAGCGACCCGGAGCCGACGCCCGCCTCGACGACACGGGCGCCGGGGAAGATGTCGGCCATCGCCAGGATCTGCCCCGCGTCCTTGGGGTAGACCACAGCGGCACCGCGTGGCATGGACAGGACATAGTCGGGGAGCAGGGGACGCAGCGCGAGATACGCGACGTTTCCCGTGGTGCGCACGACAGTTCCCTCGGGGGCGCCGATCAGCTCGTCATGGGGGAAGGAACCCTTATGGGTGTGGAAATTCTTCCCGGCTTCGAGCGTGAACGTGTAGTGGCGTCCCTTGGGGTCGGTGAGCTGGACCTGGTCCCCGACTTGGAAGGGCCCGCGACGGCGGGCGGCACCGGTCGGTTCGGACATGTGAACAGCCTACCGGGACCGGGAGCCTGCCCGGGACGGCGGGCCTCGGCGGCCCGTCCGGCAGCCCTGGCCTCAGGCCGTCGGGGTGCGTGCCATGGCGTTGACGAAGGCGCGCTCGACATCGGCCGTGGAGAGCACGCCGTAGATCTCGCCCGTCTCCTCCACCACCAGGTACTCGGTCGCGGGGGTGGCGCGCAGGGTGTCCAGCAGCTCCTCGCCGGTCAGCTCGGCGGAGACCCGCATGCCGTCCTTGAGGTCCTGGGCGAGGCCGCTGACCGCGACCCAGGGGCGCCGGTGCTCCGGGACGCCGACGATGGCCGCCTCCCGCACCACGGCGGTCGGGGCGCCGTGGCCGTCCACCACGACCAGGGCGCGCGCCCCCGCCTCGTTGGCCCGCCGCAGCGCCTCGGACAGCGGGGTGTCGGACGCGACGGGCACGGCGCGCCGGGTGAGCGTACGGGCGCGCAGGTCCGGCAGGCGCTCCCGCAGCCGGGCCATCCGCAGGCTGTTGCCCGCCCCGGTCCAGATGATCGCGGCCAGTATGGCGGCGAGCAGCGCGTCGGTGAGCGAGTCGACGCTGCCGAAGTCCTTGGGCTCCCCGCCGAGGCCGCCCGCCTGGGTGAGCCACGGCAGCCCCACCAGGACGGCGACGGCGAGCGCCCGGCCGGTCCAGGCGGCGGCGACGGTTCCGGCCATGGGCTTGCCGCTGATCTTCCAGACGACGGCGCGCAGCATCCGCCCGCCGTCCAGCGGCAGGCCGGGCAGCAGGTTGAAGGCGGCCACGATGAGGTTGGAGATCATCAGCCCGGCGAGCAGCACTCCGGGCACCGAGTCGGGCCGCACGAACAGCATCCCGACGTAGAAGACCCCGGAGAGGATCAGGGAGAGCAGCGGGCCGACGAAGGCGAGGACGAACTCCCGGCCGGGGGTCTCGGACTCCTTCTCGATCTCCGATACGCCGCCGAAGAACTGCAGCTGGATCCGGCGCACCGGCAGCTTGAAGCGCAGCGCGGCCACGGTGTGGGCCAGCTCGTGCACCAGGACGGAGGCGTAGAAGGCGACCGCGAAGAAGAGCGACACCAGATACCGGGCGGCGCCCAGCTCCGGCAGCACCCGCTCCAGCTGGCCGCCGAAGACCCAGGTGATGAGGGCCGCCACGAGGAACCAGCTGGGCGAGACGTAGACGGGTACGCCGAAGGGGCGCCCCATCAGGATGCCGCCGCCCACCTCGCGTGGTCGGCGCGGCTTGTCCGCCTCGGGCTCGGTCGTGCGGTCCGCTCCCCCGTCGCCGGACTGCCGCTGCCCGCTGTTGTCCACGGTGTCCCCTCGTCGGATGCGTCCGTCGCACCCTGTTTTGATACGGTCCCCACGATCATGCAGTGCGAGGGGCTCGGACGTCGATGGTATGCGTCCGGCTGTCGGTGGCGGGTCGTAGGGTCGTCGCCATGGGAATCACCTCAGGGCAGCCCGAACAGGCGGATGGGGCACCGCAGTCCGGCCGCGCCGCGTCGCTCTCGCCATCCCGGGCGGCGGACTTCATGCGGTGCCCCTTGCTGTACCGCTTCCGGGTGATCGACAAACTGCCGGAGAAGCCCAGCGCGGCCGCGACCCGGGGCACGGTGGTGCACGCGGTGCTGGAGCGGCTGTTCGACGCGCCCGCCGCCGAGCGCACCGCGCCGCGCGCCCGGGCGATGGTGCCGGGCGAGTGGGAGCGGCTGCTGGCGGCCAAGCCGGAGCTGGCGGAGCTGTTCCGGGAGGAGGACGGCGCGGAGTCCCCGGAGCGGCTGGCCGAGTGGCTGGCGGGGGCCGAGCGGCTGGTCGAGGGGTGGTTCTCGCTGGAGGACCCGACCCGTCTTGAGCCCGCCGAGCGGGAGCTGTTCGTGGAGACCGCGCTGGAGTCGGGGCTTACGCTGCGCGGGATCATCGACCGGGTGGACATCGCGCCGACCGGGGATGTGCGGATCGTCGACTACAAGACGGGCAAGGCGCCCGCGCCGCAGTACTCGGGCGAGGCGCTCTTCCAGATGAAGTTCTACGCCCTGGTGCTGTGGCGGCTGCGCGGCACGGTGCCTCGGCGGCTGCAGCTGGTCTATCTGGGCAGCGGCGATGTGCTGACGTACGACCCGGTGGAGCGGGATCTGCTCGGGGTGGAGCGCAAGGTGCTGGCCCTGTGGGAGGCGATCCGGCTGGCGACGGAGTCGGGGGACTTCCTGCCGCGCCGGACCAAGCTGTGCGGCTGGTGCGACCACCAGGAGCGCTGTCCGGAATTCGGTGGTACTCCCCCGCCGTATCCGCTGCCCGTCATCCCGGCCCAGTCCCCGGCTCCGTCCCCGGCTCCCTCGGGGGGCGACGGCTCCGGCAGAATGGACGCGGTCTAGCGAAGGAGATTCCGTGGCGATCCGCGTCCTATTGGTCGACGACCAGCCGCTGCTGCGCACCGGCTTCCGGATGATTTTGGAGGCGGAGCAGGATCTGGCGGTCGTCGGCGAGGCCGGGGACGGTCTGCAGGCCCTCGACCAGGTGCGGGCGCTCCAGCCCGACGTGGTGCTGATGGACATCCGGATGCCGCGGATGGACGGGGTGGAGGCGACCCGGCAGATCACCGGTCCCGGGCGGGACGGCCCGGCGAAGGTGCTGGTGCTGACCACCTTCGACCTCGACGAGTACGTGGTGGAGGCGCTGCGCGCCGGGGCCAGCGGCTTTCTACTGAAGGACGCGCCGGCCACCGAGCTGGTGCAGGCCATCCGGGTGGTGGCGGCGGGCGAGGCCATGCTGGCGCCGAGCATCACGCGGCGGCTGCTCGACAAGTACGCGGGGCATCTGCCGTCGGGTGAGGAGCCGGTTCCGGACACGCTGCACACGCTCACCGAGCGCGAGGTGGAGGTGCTCAAGCTGGTGGCCCGGGGGCTGTCGAACGCGGAGATCGCGGCGGATCTGTTCGTCAGCGAGACGACGGTCAAGACGCATGTGGGCCATGTGCTGACCAAGCTGGGGCTGCGGGACCGGGTGCAGGCCGCGGTGTACGCGTACGAGAGCGGGCTGGTCCGCCCCGGCGCGCAGTAGCCAGGAGGCGCGCGCCGGAGCGGTTACGGGCGTCAGTCCGTGAGGTCGGCCCGTGAAGGGTCGGCCCGCGGGTCGTCAGTCCGTGGGCGACTTCTTGATCTCCCAGAAGCGGAAGACCGTCGAGGCGTCCAGGGTCCACTGCAGTCCGGAGATGGACTCCTGGGCCACCGCGTACTGCTTGCCCTGCCACAGCGGCAGCATCGGCACGTCGTCGGCGACCAGGTCCTGGATCTTCTTGAAGTCGCCGACCGTGGCCGCGCGGCTGGGCTGGCCCGCGGTGGCCGGGATGAGCTGCCCGGTGAGCTGGGCCTGGGTGTAGTTGTTCGCCAGGACGTTGCCGGCGCCGAAGAACGGGGCGACGAAGTTGTCCGGGTCCGGGTAGTCGGGCACCCAGCCCTTGATGTAGACGGGGTAGTCGCCCGCGGCCACGCCCTTCTCGTAGGCGGCGACGTCGGTACTCTTCACGTCCACGTCGAACAGCCCGCTGGCGTTGAGCTGCTTGGCGATCTCGTTCAGGCCCGGGATGGTGCCGGGGCCGTAGCGGATCGGGGTGCCCCACAGGGTCAGCTTGACCTTGCCGGTGATGCCCTCGTCGCGCAGCGCCTGCTCGGCCTTCCCGGGCTGCGGCCGGTCGCCGTACTTGTCGAAGAAGGCCGTGTTGTGGCCGGTGATCCCGGCGGGGACGACCGAGTACAGCGGCTCGGCGGTGCGCTTGTAGACGTCCCGGACCAGGGTGGAGCGGTCGAGGAGGTACGCCATGGCCTTGCGGACGCCGAGCTTTCCGGCCACCGGGTCCTTCATGTTGAAGACCAGGTGCTGGACCTCGGCGCCGGTTCCCTCGACGACGTTCAGGTTCTTGCCGCCGCTGAGGGATTCGGCCTGGAGGTCGGCCAGGTCCTTCATGGCCAGTCCGCGGTAGGCCAGGTCGACGTCGCCGTTCTGGACGGCGTCCTTCAGTTCCTGCTGGCGGCCCTCGAAGAACTTCAGGGTCATCCCGGTGTTCTGGGCCTCGGCGGGGCCCTTGTACGAGCCGTTGACCGAGAAGTCGGCCTCCTTCTTGCTGAAGGAGTCCAGCTTGTAGACGCCGGAGCCGATCGCCTTGTTGTCGGTGCGCAGCTTGTCGGCCGGGTATTCGGCGTGGTCCACGATGGACCCGGCGCCGGAGGCGATCTTCTGCGGGAACGTGGCGTCCGGGGTCTTCAGGTTGAAGACGACGGTCCGCTCGTCCGGGGTCTTGATGTTCCCGATGCTGGTGAGCATCACCGCCGGGCCGTTCTCGTCGTTGATCCGCATGGTGCGCTCGAACGAGAACTTGACGTCCTCGGAGGTCAGCGGATGTCCGTTGGAGAACTTCAGGTCGTTCCGCAGGGTGCAGGTGAACACCTGGCTGGAGTTGTCCTTGAAGCCGCACTTCTCCGCCGCCTCGGGCTGCGGGGTGGTGCCGCCCTTGGGGAAGCTCAGCAGCGACTGGAACACGTTGTTGAACAACAGCCAGGAGCCCGGGTCGTAACCGGACGCGGGGTCGGTGGCCAGGACCTCGTCCGACATGCCCATGACGACGTGCTCACCGCTGCCCGCGGTGTCCCCGTCCTCGCTCCCACAGCCGGTGAGCAGGGCGGCGGCGATTCCAGCTCCAAGGGGAGCTGCCAGCCACTGATCACGTTTCCTCACGGGTGGTTTCCTCACAGTTTCGTCGTCTCTTTATCCGGCCCCCGTCTGGCGTTGTGTCAGCTGCCGGCGCCTCGGCCCAGCTCCCAAAGCTGCAGCATGGTCGAGGAGTCGAACGCGTATTCGGCCCCGGTGATGTTCTCTCGGGCCGCCACATAGGTGTTCCCCTGCCACAGCGGCAGATAGGGCACATCGTCGGCGACGGTGTTCTGGATGGCCTGGAAGTCCCCGGCCGTGCGGGTGCGCTGGCTCTCCTGCCGGGTCCGCGGGATCAGCTCGTCCTGCACGGCGCTGTTGCGGTACGGCGAGTTGAGGAAGTTGTCCTTGGTCAGGAAGGGCGCGATGTAGTTGTCCGGGTCCGGGAAGTCCGGCAGCCACCCCATGCCGTAGGCGGCGTACGCGCGCTTGGGGAGGTTGGGGCGGAACTCGGTCCAGCGGACGCCCTTGATCTTGACCTTGAAGAGGCCGCTGCGGTTGAGCTGGCCCTGCAGCTCCTTGAACTCCTGGGCGGTCTCCGGACCGTAGTGGTCGGTGGTGTACGTCAGGGTCAGCTTCACCGGGGTACTGATCCCCGCGTCGCGCAGGGCGCTGCGGGCGGCGTCCGGGTCGGGGTCGCCGTACTCGTTGTAGAACGAGTTGGTGTGCGAGGCGACGTTGTTCGGGATCAGCGAGTAAAGGGGCTCGGCGGTCCGCTTGTAGACGTCGCGTACCAGCGCCTGCCGGTCCACCAGATGGGCGATGGCCTGCCGGACGGCCTTGGCCTTGACCGACGGGTTGTCGGTGTCGAAGACGAGGTAGCGGATGCCCTGGCCGGAGGACTCGAAGAGCCGGACGCCCTTGACCTCGCCCTTGTTGAGCTTGTCGATCTGGCCTGGCGAGAAGCCGCGGTGCACCGCGTCGATGTCGCCCTTGGTGAGCGCCTTCTCCATGGCCGAGGCGGAGTCGAAGAACCGCATCTCGACCTTGTCGTTGTCCGGCTTCACATCGCCCTGGTAGTTCCGGTTCCGGGTGAAGACCACCTTCACCAGCCGGTCGTCGCGCACCTCGGTCTTCGCCTGGTACGGGCCCGAGCCCACCAGGTCGAACCCCTTGCGCAGCGCGTTCCCCCGGTAGACCTCGCTGTCCAGGATGGCCGCGGCCGGGGTGGTGAGCTTGGACGGGAAGGTCGCGTCGGGCGCGCGCAGGTGGATGACGACCTCGCGGGTGGTCGGGGTCTCGACCTTGTCCACGTTCGAGAGCAGGGAGACCGGGCCGTTGCGGTCCTTGATCCGCAGCATCCGGTCGAGGGAGAACTTGACGTCCTCGGAGGTGAGGGCGTGACCGTTGGAGAACTCAAGACCGCTGCGCAGGGTGCAGCGGTACTGCTCGCTCTGCCGGTCCTGGAAACCGCACTTCTGCGCGGCGTCCGGTATCGGCTCGGTTCCCGAGCGGGGCAGCCGCATCAGCGTCTGGAGACTGTTGTGCAGCACGCTCCACGAGGCGAAGTCGTACGCCTGGGCGGGGTCCAGCGGGGCGGGCGCGGCCTTCGAGGCCTCGATCCGGTCGGTGCTCCCCAGCACGATGGCGCCACCCTCAGCGCCCGAGCCGTCGGATCCACCGCATGCGGTGAGCGCTGACGTCAGTAGGCCCGCCACGGCCGGCAGCGCGAGCGACTTGCGCTTCATTGTCGGGAGTCTCCCTGCGATCGATCAACCACTCGCGACGAGATTAGTCCGAGGCGCCAGCCATGCTCAGACACAACGAAGTTGAGGCGATATCACGCACCGATAACGCGAAAGGTCCGCCCGATATCCGAACGCGGTCGCGTATCGTACGGGATGTCACCAATCCGGACACAAGGGCTCGCCCACATCACACCAAACGGGACGCGCAGCAGATACCCACCTCACCTGTCGACGGCATATGCAGTGATAAACATCACGCCCGAAATGCCGCTGCCGCCACACAAAAACGGGGAGCGCGTTATTCAGACTGCAATTTTCAGAAATACGCTGAGTACGCGATCAGTGCATTCCTGTGACCAGTCCGCGCAGAAATGGAAGATCGACTTCTTCCAGCGATCCGACGATGGTGCGGCCCGCCGCGGGCTCGATCGGCACGACGGACGGCACCGCCACCACCCGGCACCCGGCCGCCTCGGCGGCCCGTACCCCGGTCGCGGTGTCCTCGATGACCACGCACCGCGCCGGGTCGGCGGCCAGCCCCGCGGCGGCGAACAGATACGGGTCGGGGTGCGGCTTGGTACGGCCGATCTCGTCGCCCGCGACCGTTAGCGCGAAGTTTTCCGGGCCGATCGACCGCAGCAGCCGGTCCATCACCCGCCGGTGCGAGGCGGAGACCAGGGCGGTCGGCACCCCGTGCGCGCCCAGTTCGGTCAGCAGCCGGCGTGCGCCGGGCAGCATGGGTACGGTGCCGTCCAGCAGCTCGGTGAAACGGCTGTTCAGCAGGCCGGACAGCTCGGCGAGCGCGATGTCGGCGCCGGTGGCCTCGATGAGGAACGAGGCGCTGCGGGCCATCGGGCCGCCGACCACCACCTCGCGGTACTCCTCGGCGAGGGCGTGGCCCAGCTCGGCGAAGATGGACACTTCCGCGTCCCACCAGATGTCCTCGGTGTCCACCAGGGTGCCGTCCATGTCGAGCAGGACCGCCTGCAGGGCGGAGCCTTCGGCCGTGCGGGTGTCGACGGCGGGGATGCTGCTGGTCATCCAAACACCTCCGGATAC
This sequence comes from Streptomyces sp. NPDC059850, assembly GCF_042731515.1. Taxonomy (NCBI): domain Bacteria; kingdom Bacillati; phylum Actinomycetota; class Actinomycetes; order Kitasatosporales; family Streptomycetaceae; genus Streptomyces; species Streptomyces sp. NPDC059850. The sequence goes on along the minus strand of NZ_JBHWJI010000040.1, from coordinate 61,182 downwards.
GGGGCACGAAGGCCGGCCCCCTTCCACGATGTGGAAGACGACCGGCCTCTACCGGATCGACCAGTCTACGACGCGGCGCGGCGCGGCGCCTCTGGCGGGCGCCCACCGATTACCGGGCGTTGAAGTACTTCGCCTCCGGGTGATGGATGACGATCGCGTCGGTCGACTGCTCGGGGTGCAGCTGGAACTCCTCGGAGAGCTTCACCCCGATCCGCTCGGGCTGCAGCAGATCGGCGATCTTCGCGCGGTCCTCCAGGTCGGGGCAGGCGCCGTAGCCGAGCGAGAACCGGGCGCCGCGGTACTTCAGCGCGAACATGTCCTCGATGTCGCCGGGGTCCTCCCCGGCGAAGCCCAGCTCGGACCGGACCCGGGCGTGCCAGTACTCGGCCAGCGCCTCGGCCAGCTGCACGGACAACCCGTGCAGCTCCAGGTAGTCGCGGTAGGAGTCGGCGGCGAACAGCTCGGCGGTCGCCTCGCCGATCTTCGAGCCGACGGTGACGACCTGGAGGCCGACCACATCGGTCTCGCCCGACTCCTCGGGCCGGAAGAAGTCCGCCAGGCACAGACGGCGGCCACGGCGCTGGCGCGGGAAGGTGAAGCGGGTCCGCTCGCTGCCGTCCTCGTTCAGCAGCACGAGGTCGTCGCCCTTGGAAACGCAGGGGAAGTAGCCGTAGACCACGGCGGCCTCCAGCAGGTTCTCCGTACGCAGCTTGTCCAGCCAGCCGCGCAGTCGCGGCCGTCCCTCGGACTCCACCAGCTCCGCGTAGCTCGGGCCGTCGCCCTTGCGGGCCTCCTTGAGCCCCCACTGGCCCTTGAACAGCGCGCCCTCGTCCAGCCAGGAGGCGTAGTCGACCTGCTGGATGCCCTTGACGACGCGGGTGCCCCAGAACGGCGGGGTGGGCAGCGGGTTGTCGATGGCGACGTCGGAGCGGGACGGACCCTCCGGCTCCGGCTCGCTCAGCGCCGTGTCCCGCTTGGGCACGCGGCGCTGCTTGAGGGCGGGCAGCTCGGCGCCGGGGACGCCGCGCTTGACGGCGATCAGGGCGTCCATGAGGCGCAGCCCCTCGAAGGCGTCGCGGGCGTAGCGGACCTCGCCCTCGTAGATCTCGTGGAGGTCCTGTTCGACGTAGGCGCGGGTGAGGGCGGCGCCGCCGAGGATGACGGGGTAGTCGGCGGCCATGCTGCGCTGGTTCAGCTCTTCCAGGTTCTCCTTCATGATCACCGTGGACTTCACCAGCAGGCCGGACATGCCGATGACGTCGGCGCGGTGCTCCTGGGCGGCCTCCAGGATCGCGGAGACCGGCTGCTTGATGCCGAGGTTGACCACGTTGTAGCCGTTGTTGGACAGGATGATGTCGACGAGGTTCTTGCCGATGTCGTGGACGTCGCCGCGGACGGTGGCGAGCACGATGGTGCCCTTGCCGTCGTCGTCCGTCTTCTCCATGTGCGGCTCCAGATGGGCCACCGCGGTCTTCATGACCTCGGCGGACTGGAGCACGAACGGCAGCTGCATCTGGCCGGAGCCGAAGAGTTCGCCGACGACCTTCATGCCCTCCAGCAGCGTCGCGTTGACGATGTCGAGTGCGGGCCGCTCGGTGAGGGCTTCGTCGAGGTCGGCTTCCAGGCCGTTGCGCTCGCCGTCGATGATGCGCCGCTGGAGGCGCTCGTCCAGCGGAAGCGCGGCCAGCTCCTCGGCCTTGCCCGCCTTCAGCGACTTCGCGGTGGCGCCCTCGAAGAGCGCCATCAGCTTCTGCAGCGGGTCGTAGCCCTCGGCGCGGCGGTCGTAGATCAGGTCGAGGGCCGTGGTGACCTGCTCGTCGTCGAAGCGTGCGATCGGCAGGATCTTGCTCGCGTGCACGATCGCCGAGTCAAGACCGGCCTTGACGCACTCGTCCAGGAAGACGGAGTTGAGCAGGATGCGGGCGGCCGGGTTGAGGCCGAAGGAGATGTTCGACAGGCCCAGTGTGGTCTGGACGTCCGGGTGGCGGCGCTTCAGCTCGCGGATCGCCTCGATGGTGGCGATGCCGTCCTTGCGGGACTCCTCCTGACCGGTGCAGATGGTGAACGTCAGGGTGTCGATGAGGATGTCGGACTCGTGGATGCCCCAGTTGCCGGTGAGGTCGGCGATGATCCGCTGAGCGATCTCCACCTTCTTCTCCGGCGTACGCGCCTGCCCCTCCTCATCGATGGTCAGCGCGATCAGCGCGGCGCCGTGCTCGCGGGCCAGCTGGGTGACCTTGGCGAAGCGGGACTCGGGGCCGTCGCCGTCCTCGTAGTTGACCGAGTTGATGACCGCGCGGCCGCCCAGCTTCTCCAGACCGGCCTGGATGACATCCACCTCGGTGGAGTCCAGCACGATCGGCAGGGTGGACGCGGTGGCGAAGCGCCCGGCCAGCTCCTGCATGTCGGCGACGCCGTCGCGGCCGACGTAGTCGACGCACAGGTCGAGGAGGTGGGCGCCCTCGCGGATCTGCTCGCGGGCCAGCTCCACGCAGTCGTCCCAGCGGCCGTCCAGCATGGCCTCGCGGAACTTCTTCGACCCGTTGGCGTTCGTCCGCTCACCGATGGCCAGGTACGAGGTGTCCTGGCGGAACGGCACCGTCTGGTACAGCGAGGCCGCGCCCGGCTCGGGACGCGGGTCGCGCGGGGTCGGGGTCAGGCCGCGGACCCGCTCGACGAGCTGGCGCAGATGCTCGGGCGTGGTGCCGCAGCAGCCGCCGACCAGGGACATCCCGTACTCGCGGACGAAGGTCTCCTGGGCGTCGGCCAGCTCGCCCGGGGTGAGCGGGTAGTGGGCGCCGTCCTTGCCGAGCACCGGGAGGCCCGCGTTCGGCATGCAGGACAGCGGGACGCGCGCGTGGCGGGCGAGATAGCGCAGGTGCTCGCTCATCTCGGCGGGGCCGGTCGCGCAGTTGAGGCCGATCATGTCGATGCCGAGCGGCTCCAGGGCGGTCAGCGCCGCGCCGATCTCGGAGCCCAGCAGCATGGTGCCGGTGGTCTCGACGGTGACCGAGCAGATCACCGGGAGGTTGGCGCCGGTGGCGTCCAGGGCGCGGCGGGCGCCGAGGATCGAGGCCTTGGTCTGCAGCAGGTCCTGGGTGGTCTCGACCAGGAGGGCGTCCGCGCCACCGGCGATCATGCCCTCGGCGTTCTGCTGGTAGGCGTCGCGGAGCGTGGTGTACGGGGCGTGGCCGAGCGTCGGCAGCTTGGTGCCGGGGCCCATCGAGCCGAGCACCCAGCGCTGCTGCCCGGTCGAGGCGGTGAACTCGTCCGCCACCTCGCGGGCGATACGGACGCCCGCCTCGGACAGCTCGAAGACCCGCTCGGGGATGTCGTACTCGCCCAGCGCCGCGTGGTTGGCGCCGAAGGTGTTCGTCTCGACGCAGTCCACGCCCGCCGCGAAGTACTCCTCGTGGACCGAGCGGACGATGTCGGGGCGGGTGATGTTCAGGATCTCGTTGCAGCCCTCGAGCTGCTGGAAGTCATCAAGAGTGGGGTCCTGCGCCTGGAGCATCGTGCCCATCGCACCATCGGCGACCACTACACGGGAGGCAAGTGCCTCGCGGAGGGCGTCGACTCGGGCGGCGGATGCGGACGATGACGTGTGCGAGGCCATGGATGTGCTCCCTGGAGTGCGACGGCTGTCGGCTTTGCGCCCTCACTTCAGAGGGCGCACCAGGCCAGCCTAGCTGCCGGGGGCCGCGGAGAGGCGGGCGTCCCATCAGCCGGACGAACGTCGTCCGGTCAGCCGCGGCGGCCTGGTGATCATTTACGTTTGGCTGTGTGTACCGCGGAGTCGACATGGACCGATAGTGTTCAGCATTGTCGAACCGCAGTCAGGAGGTTGCGATGGCACGGAACATCCAGTCGTTGGAGCGGGCTGCCGCGATGCTACGCCTGCTCGCCGGGGGCGAGCGACGGCTGGGACTGTCCGACATCGCCTCCACCCTCGGACTCGCCAAGGGGACCGCCCACGGCATCCTGCGCACCCTCCAGCAGGAGGGGTTCGTCGAGCAGGACGAGAACTCGGGCCGCTATCAGCTGGGCGCCGAGCTGCTACGGCTGGGCAACAGCTATCTGGACGTCCACGAGCTGCGCGCCCGCGCCCTGGTGTGGACGGACGACCTGGCGCGCTCCAGCGGCGAGAGCGTCTACCTCGGCGTCCTGCACCAGCAGGGCGTGCTCATCGTCCACCACGTCTTCCGGCCGGACGACAGCCGTCAGGTGCTGGAGGTCGGCGCCATGCAGCCGCTGCACTCCACCGCCCTGGGCAAGGTGCTGTCCGCGTACGACCCGGTGGCGCACAGCGAGGCGGCCGAGGGCGACCGGGAGCCGTTCACCAAGCGCACGGTGACCGAGGAGGACGCCTTCGAGGGCGTCCTCGCGCTCACCCGGGCGCGCGGCTGGGGCTCGGACGTGGAGGAGACCTGGGACGGCGTCGCCTCGGTCGCGGCCCCGGTGCACGACCGGCGGCGGCTGCCGGTGGGTGCGGTGGGGATCACGGGTGCGGTGGAGCGGGTGTGCGACGACGGGGAGCTTCGCTCCGAGCTGATCGCCGCCGTACGGGACTGCGCGCGGGCGGTCTCCCGCGACCTTGGGGCCGGGCGCTTCTGACGGGACCGCGCCCGACCTGGGCCTGACCCTGGCCCTGGCCTGGCCTGGCCTGGCCTGGCCAGGAGGCTGATCGTCCGTTCTGACCAGGACCTTTGGCCAGGTCTATGGTCATTCATCACGGTTTCACATCCTCCAGAGTTTTCCTCCACCCGACCCTTGACGGGGCATTCGCCGTGAAGAAAACTGCCGTTCATCGGTCGGCATTGTCGAACACCTGACGACAATATTCGCTATGGTGGACTCGCCGCGGGCCGACCAACGCCCTCCCACGAGGGCGCGGATCCCCGGCGGGACCGGGGGTTCGCCTTCCCCTGGACGAAGGACAAAGGAGTCGCGGGTGTCCAGCTCCGACATCTTCATCGGCGAGACCATCGGTACCGCCGTGCTCACCCTGCTCGGCTGTGGTGTCGTCGCAGGCGTTCTCTTGAAGCGATCCAAGGCGTTCGACGCGGGATGGGTGGCCATCACCTTCGGGTGGGGTTTCGCCGTCCTCACGGGCGCGTACATATCGGCGCCGCTCTCCGGCGCGCACCTCAACCCGGCGGTCACGATCGGTCTCGCCATCAAGGGCGGCATCGAGTGGGGCGACGTCCCGATCTACTTCCTCGCGCAGATCACCGGCGCCATCATCGGCGCGGTGCTGGTCTGGATCGCGTACGTGGGCCACTTCCAGGCGCATCTCACCGACCGCGAGCTGGTCGGCGGTCCTGGCGCCCAGGACACGAAGAAGGCCGACGCCGCGCAGGCGGGCGACGCGGGCCCGGTGCTGGGGGTCTTCTCCACCGGCCCGGAGATCCGGAACACCGTTCAGAACCTGGCCACCGAGGTCATCGCCACCACCGTGCTGGTCCTCGCCATCCTCACCCAGGGCCTGAACGGCGAGGGCAAGGGCCTGGGCGTGATCGGCGTCCTGATCACGGCGCTGGTCGTGGTCGGCATCGGCCTCTCGCTCGGCGGCCCGACCGGCTACGCCATCAACCCGGTACGTGACCTGGGGCCGCGCATCGTGCACGCCCTCCTGCCGCTGCCGAACAAGGGCGGGTCGGACTGGGGCTACTCCTGGATCCCGGTCGTCGGCCCGCTCCTCGGCGGAGCCATCGCCGGCGGCATCTACGAGATCGCCTTCGCCTAGCCCCCACCCCATCGGACTCGCAGGAGAGCAACCCACCATGACCGACACCCACACCACGAGCGCCTCCTCCCACGGACACGGTCCGTTCATCGCCGCCATCGACCAGGGCACCACGTCCAGCCGCTGCATCGTGTTCGACCGGGACGGGCGCATCGTCTCGGTCGACCAGAAGGAGCACGAACAGATTTTCCCCAAGCCGGGCTGGGTCGAACACAACGCGGCCGAGATCTGGCAGAACGTGCAAGAGGTAGTGACCGGCGCGATCACCAAGGCCGAGATCACCTCCGCCGACGTCAAGGCGATCGGCATCACCAACCAGCGCGAGACCACCCTGCTGTGGGACAAGAACACCGGTGAGCCGGTGCACAACGCGCTGGTCTGGCAGGACACCCGGACCGACGCCCTCTGCCGGGAGCTGGGCCGCAACGTCGGCCAGGACCGCTTCCGCCGCGAGACGGGGCTCCCCCTGGCGTCCTACTTCGCCGGGCCCAAGATCCGCTGGCTGCTCGACAACGTCGAGGGGCTGCGCGAGCGCGCCGAGGCCGGGGACATCCTCTTCGGCACCATGGACTCCTGGGTCATCTGGAACCTGACCGGCGGGGTCAACGGCGGGGTGCACGTCACCGACGTCACCAACGCCTCCCGCACCATGCTGATGAACCTGCACACCCTCGACTGGGATCCCAAGATCCTCACGTCGATGAACATCCCGGCCGCGCTGCTGCCGAAGATCCGCTCGTCCGCCGAGGTCTACGGGCGCAGCGCCGACGGCATCCTCCAGGGCGTGCCCGTCGCCTCCGCGCTGGGCGACCAGCAGGCCGCCCTGTTCGGCCAGACCTGTTTCGCCGAGGGCGAGGCCAAGTCCACGTACGGCACCGGCACCTTCCTGCTGATGAACACCGGCGAGACGCCGGTCAACTCGTACAACGGCCTGCTGACCACCGTCGGCTACCGGATCGGCGACCAGAAGCCGGTGTACGCCCTGGAGGGCTCCATCGCGGTCACCGGTTCGCTGGTGCAGTGGATGCGGGACCAGATGGGGCTGATCAACAGCGCCGCCGAGATCGAGACCCTGGCCAGCTCGGTGGAGGACAACGGCGGCGCGTACTTCGTGCCCGCGTTCTCCGGGCTGTTCGCCCCGTACTGGCGCGACGACGCGCGCGGCGTGATCGCGGGGCTGACCCGTTACGTCACCAAGGCGCACATCGCGCGGGCCGTGCTGGAGGCCACCGCCTGGCAGACCCGCGAGATCGTCGACGCGATGACCAAGGACTCCGGCGTCGAGCTGACCGCGCTCAAGGTCGACGGCGGAATGACCTCTAACAACCTGCTGATGCAGACCCTCTCGGACGCCCTCGACGCACCCGTGGTGCGCCCGATGGTCGCCGAGACCACCTGCCTCGGCGCCGCCTACGCCGCCGGCCTGGCCGTCGGCTTCTGGCCGGACACCGACGCGCTGCGCGCCAACTGGCGCCGGGCCGCCGAGTGGACCCCCCGTATGGAAGCGGACGTACGGGACCGCGAGTACAAGAACTGGCTCAAGGCCGTGCAGCGGACCATGGGCTGGATCGAGGACGAGGAGTAATCTCAATGACCCCCCTGCAGAGCGTTCCTTCCCTCGGGACGCACCCGGCTGCCGGTTCGCACCCGACCCGCGCCGAAACCCGGGAACAGCTGTCCAAGGCTTCGTACGACCTCCTGGTGATCGGCGGCGGCATCCTGGGCATCACCACTGCCTGGCACGCCGCGCAGTCCGGACTGCGGGTGGCCATGGTGGACGCCGGCGACTTCGCCGGCGCCACCTCCTCCGCCTCCTCCAAGCTGCTCCACGGCGGCCTGCGCTACCTCCAGACCGGCGCGGTCAAGCTCGTCGCCGAGAACCACTTCGAGCGGCGCGCCGTCTCGCGCAGCGTCGCGCCGCACCTGTCCAACCCGCTCACCTTCTACCTGCCGGTCTACAAGGGCGGCCCGCACGGCGCGGCCAAGCTGGGCGCGGGTGTCTTCGCGTACTCGGCGCTGTCCGCGTTCCGCGACGGCGTCGGCCATGTGATCAACGCCGAGAAGGCCGCGCGGGACGTCCCGGAGCTGCGCACCGAAGGGCTGCGGGCGGTCGCCGTGTACGGCGACGGGCAGATGAACGACAGCCGCATGGCCCTGATGACGGTCCGGGGGGCGGCCGACGCGGGCGCCACCGTGCTCAACCACGCCGAGGTCACCGGGCTGCGCAAGACGGACGGCCGGGTCACCGGGGCGGAGCTGAGGGACCGCACGGACGGCACCGAGTTCGGCGTGAACGCCCGGCTGGTGCTCAACGCCACCGGCCCCTGGGTGGACCACCTGCGGCGGATGGAGGACCCGGGCGCGGCGCCGTCCATCCGGCTCTCCAAGGGCGCGCACCTGGTCCTCAAGCGGACCTCCCCGTGGCGGGCGGCGCTGGCGACGCCCATCGACAAGTACCGCATCACCTTCGCCCTCCCCTGGGAGGACATGCTGCTGCTCGGCACCACCGACGAGCCGTACGAGGGCGACCCGGCCGATGTCGCGGTCAACGACGCGGACGTCACCCAGATCCTGGACGAGGCCGCCTTCTCCATCCGCGACCAGCAGCTCTCCCGCGACCTGATCACCTACTCGTTCGCGGGGCTGCGGGTGCTGCCGGGCGGTCCCGGCGACACCGCCAAGGCCAAGCGGGAGACGGTCGTCACCGAGGGCAAGGGCGGCATGCTCTCCATAGCCGGCGGCAAGTGGACGACCTTCCGCCACATCGGCCGCACCGTGATGAGCAAGCTCGCCCAGCTGCCGGGGCGTCCGCTCGCGGACGACATGGAGCCGATCGGGCAGCTGCCCAAGCACATGCCGCTGCCCGGGCTCGCCAATCCGCACGCGGTCGCCCACCGGCTGCTGGTGGACGGCGGCACGCCGGGCCCGCGCATGGCCGCGGACACCGCGCGCCATCTGGCGACCCACTACGGTTCGCTCTCCTTCGACATCGCGCGGCTGGCGAGCGGTGACGCGGCGCTCGCCGAGCGGATCCACCCGGACGCGCCGGAGATCTGGGCGCAGGTCGTCTACGCCCGGGACCACGAGTGGGCGCAGACGGCGGACGACGTGCTGCGGCGGCGCACCACGCTGACGATCCGCGGGCTGGACGACGACGGTATCCGGGGGCGGGTCGAGGAGCTGCTGGCCAAGCGGGGCTGAGTGCTCCGGTTGATCGATGCGCGGACGGCCGGGTGAGAAGACACGTTTCTTCTCACCCGGCCGTCCTTGTGCGTGGGCCGTGCGCGGGGCGCGAACTTACTCGTCAGTTAAAAATTCGCGGAATCACTCTTGCCTTCTTCGGCGGCACGCGCATCAATAGCTTTCCGTCCACGCGTGACGGACAGTCAGGAAGCGCGGACGCACCCCCCACAAGCCCACCGCTCACTTCCCCCACCCGGAAGGCAGTCCCCCATGAGACGCATCAAGCTCGGGATCGGCACGGCAATGGGAGCAGCAGCACTGGCCGCCGGCGCGCTCACGCTGGCGCCGAGCGCGGTCGCGGTCACCCCGACCACCGCGACCCTGACGGCCGACTGTGGAACGTACGGTTCCGGCCTGGCGACACTGACCGCCACGCAGAGCGGCACCGCCGCGACCATCACCCTCTCCTCGGCGGCCGTCAAGGCGCCGATCGACATTCCGGCGGGCGCGGTCAGTTCGACCCTGACGCTGTCGAAGAACGGCTCCGGCACGACGACGTTCACCGGCAACGCCAACCCGGCCATCAAGACCGGCGCCGACGTGACCACCGGCCCGCTCAAGGGCACCGTGGCCGCGGGTGACGTACTGGAGGCCAAGTCGCTGAAGCTGGTGGTCTTCGGCCTGATCACGGTGAACTGCACCGCCACCACCGCCCAGTCCCCGGGCCCCTTCACCTTCTGAGCCCACGCGGCGAAGACTGATAACGGACCGGCGGCGTCCCCCGAAGACGCCGCCGGTCCGCGCGCGTCATAATGGACCCATACATCGGATGTTTGACCCGGAGGTCCATCATGGCGGTCACCGACGAGGCGATCGAAAAAATCAAGGGCATGATCGTCTCGGGTGCGCTGCGCCCGGGTGACCGGCTTCCCAAGGAGAGCGAGCTGGCCGCGGATCTGGGCCTGTCCCGCAATTCGCTGCGCGAGGCCGTGCGCGCGCTGTCCCTGATCCGCATCCTCGACGTGCGGCAGGGCGACGGTACGTACGTCACCAGTCTGGACCCCCAGCTGCTGCTGGAGGCGCTGAGCTTCGTCGTGGACTTCCACCGGGACGACACCGTCCTGGAGTTCCTGGCGGTACGGCGCATCCTGGAGCCCGCGGCCACGGCGCAGGCCTGCACCCGGATCAGCGATGCCCAGCTGGACGCGCTCGGCGCGCAGCTGGACGCGCTGGGGCAGACGCCGTCGGTGGAGGAGCTGGTCGCCTGCGACCTCGAATTCCACCGGGGGATCGTGGCCGCGTCGGGCAACTCGGTGCTGTGCTCCCTCCTGGACGGCCTGTCCGGGCCCACGACGCGCGCCCGTGTCTGGCGCGGCCTCACCCAGGAGGACGCGGTGAGCCGCACCCTCCACGAACACCGGGCGATCCTGTCCGCCCTCCGTGACCGCGATGCGGAGGCGGCGCGATCTTGGGCGACGGTGCATGTGGCGAGCGTGGAGCAGTGGCTGCGGTCGACGCTCTGACGGGGCTTTTCCCCACCCCGCCCCTTCCCGAACCGGGGCCCAGCCCCGTCCCCCGCTCCTCAGTGCGTGTTTCTAAGCCCCGGTCCTGAGTAGCCTTGAGACCTACGCTGGCGGGGTGTCCGAGGGCGCCCGGCGGGCCGGGGAGAGGAACTGTCAGGCTTGTGGCGAGTGGCTGAGACCGGGGGCCCGGCCTGACGCGGTGTTCTGCTCGTCGGCGTGTCGTGCCAGGCAGTGGCGTACGGAACGGCGGTTGCGCATGCGGCTGGCGGCCGTACGGGACGGCCAGGGCGAGGCTGAGTGCCCGGAGTGCGGGGCTCGGTGGGTGGCTGGTGTCGACCGGCGGTCGACGGCCGTGTACTGCTCGCCGCGGTGCAAGGTGAGGGGTTGGCGGCGGGGAAAGGAACCGTTCAGCGAACGGTCACAGTGACCGCATCGCGAACGGCTGAAGCGGTCAGCTTCTGTCCAACTCCGGTCGTCCAAGGCCTTTTGTTGTGATCACGTCATTTCCGGTCTGACGCTCGTTGTGGATGCGGGCCCTGTCCCTTCACGGTCCGAAGTGCCGTGCCCTGGTACGTACTTGGGTGGTGGAAGCCATGTCCGAGGAGACCGAGAAGGTCGGAGCCGTCAGCCAGTCCCGATACGAACAGATCGTGGCCGAGCTGCGGCAAGTCGTCGAGCAGCAGACGCAGGGGCAGTTCACGATCGGCGACCGCGCGCTGGAGATTGAGCCGATGCGGCCCCGCGGCTGGGTGGTCGCGGCGGACCCGCAGTGGACCGTCGCCGAGTCGGTGCGGCGGCTGGCCGAGGACATCGGCCTGAAGGCGAACACGGTCAAGACGGCCAGGTGGGTGGCCTCGCGGTGGCCGAAGGAGCACCGGCAGACCGGGTGTCCTACACCGTTCACCGGATCCTGGCGGACATCGAGGACCCGGACGAGCGGTTCGCCGCGATCAAGACCCCGCCGGAGGGCAAGGCCCGGTGGGCGCCGGATGCGGCCAACCGGCGGGTCGGTCGCCAGGTCGATAACCCCGAGACGCCGCAGGAGAAGATCACGGCGATCCACTCACTGGCCCGGGATGAGGAGGTCGCCTCGTCGGTGACCACCGACTTCCTGAAGCGTCCGCAGGTCGCGGCCAAAATGCCCATGGAGGACAAGGTCCGGGTGGTGGAGGAGTTCACCCGCGACGAGTCGGTGGCGACCACCGCGGCCACCGGCCTGCTGCGGCGGCCGGACGTCGCGTTCAAGGCGATGAGCGACGACACCGCCCGTTTCCAGGTCAACCAGGCCCAGGCCGAACGCGGTCGGCAAGCCCGCGAGGACTTCGAGCGGACCAGCCCGGTTGCTCCGGCCGTCCGCAACATCGACCGGACGGTGGAGTTCCTGGACCTGGTGACCGCCTGCCACTCCTTCGTGGCCGCGACCGGCCGGGTCGTCCCCGGCCTGCGTGACCGGCAGCTCGGCGAGGACGAACGGACAATCGTGCACCAGAACGTCGCGAAGGTGCGGGCCACACTGGACTGGATCGAGACCGCAGTCGACACCGGCAAGGTCGACATGGACGACGAGCTGGCCCGCATGCTGCGGGGCGAGTAAGGGTGCCCCGTGCCTCGCGGCGACGGGGCGAGGCCGCCCAGCGGCATGCGGACACCCTCCGGTTCGTGCTGTTCGAGGCCCGACCGGCCGGGCTGCTGTTCCCGCAACTGGTCCGCGCCAGCGAACTCTCCCCCAGCCAGGTCAGAGCGGGGCTCGCCTGCCTGCGCGACATCATCGCCGAGAACGGCTGGCCGCCGCTGATCTGGACCAGAGCCGACGGCTACCAGCTCGGCGCCGACCGCGCGGCGCTTGAGGCATACGAGCGAGCCGTGCTCGCCGAGAAGCTCACCGAGTTCCGGCGGTTCATCACCGGCACGGTCGCCCCGCACGCCGCCGCTCATCCGCGCGCCGTGCGCCGCCGCCGCTATCCCTCCGACACCACCAACGCCGAATGGGCCCTGATCGAACCGCTGCTGCCCACCCCCGGTCTGCGAGACCCACCGCGGCGGCCGGCCGGAGAAACACCCCCGCCGCGAGATCGTCGACGCCATCCGCTACGTCGTCGATACCGGCTGCAAATGGAGGGCCTTGCCTGCGGATCTCCCGCCCTGGCGCACCGTCTGGGGCTTCATGGCACGCTGGGCCGCTGCCGGGGTCGTCGGACAGATCCGCGACCAGCTCGCCTCACGGATCCGCCGCGAGCTGGGCAAAGGCCCTCGCGCGGTCGCCACGGTCATCGACTCCCAGAGCGTCAAGGCCGCGGAGACCGTGGCGAAGGACACCCGGGGCTATGACGCGGGAAAGAAGATCAACGGCCGGAAGCGCCACCTGGTCGTGGACACACGCGGGCTGCCGCTGCTGGTCATGGTCACTCCGGCCGATCTGCACGACTCCGCGGCGGCGAAGGAAGTTCTCTTCCGTCTCCGGCTGATGCACCCCGAGATCACCATCGTCTGGGCCGACTCTGCCTACGCGGGAAAGCTCGTGGCCTGGGCGAAACGGCACCTCAACCTGACGATCAAGCCGGTCAGCCGTCCCAAGGACGCCTCCGGTTTCGTCGTGCTGCCCCGCAGGTGGGTGGTCGAGCGCAGTCTCGCGTGGATGATGCACGCCCGTCGGCATGCCCGCGACTACGAACGGCTCATCCAGCGCTCCGAGACGCTGATTACCTGGGCTGCCATCACCCTGATGAGCAGGCGCCTGGCCCGGAAGGGGGCCACCCCCAGCTGGCCGAGGAAACCGGCGTCGACCGACGGCTGATTATCCAGATGAAGGCTACCTCCACATCGACGCGGCGCACTTCAAACAGGCACACGTACTTACCGCCATTCCAAGACATATCCAGCGCTCAGTGCCTCTTCCGCACCTGGTTCGCTGATCTTCTTTGGGATGACGCCGGGGGCGGTTGAGGAAAGGTAGTACGTGAGGCGGGTGCCCTGGAGAGAAGCGAAGATCATCTGCTTGCCATCCGGCGAGATGGCCTGCACAGTGTTCTCCCGGTCCGTCGCCGGGATGATCGGCTTACCCATCGCGCTGTCCGGGACTTCATCGACACCGGCGAGGCCGGACGTGTCCAGCGTCCAAAACGAGTTCTGGCGCTCCGGGTCATCCGTTGAATTATCCGGCCCGCACAGCGCCCTCACCTTGTCGACCCAGCCGTAGCAATTGATGTCGGGTGAGATGTAAGACCCGTCCATCCCAGGGCTGAGCACGGCACTGCGCTGCGGGAGGTCGACGATGTGGTAGCCGTCGATATGTGCGAGCGCCTTCCGTCCATCGGGGCTGATTCGCACATCCGCCCCGTGGACGCCGCGCGCCGAATCACCAACGAGCGCGAGGCGTGCGTTGGCGTTGTTCAGGTCGCCGCTGTCCTGTTCGGTGCGTGCGTGGTCTCCCGAGACGGAGCGGCTGGCGATCCGCACGGTGCCTTCGTCGAACTCGGTGAACCAGACGGCACTGCCATCCCCGGAGAAGACGGCATTTTCCTCGTGAGGTGCGTCTGCAAAGTCCTCAGCCCCTTCACCGGACAGCTCGGTCACCTTGCCGCTGGTATCGACGTAGGCCACGCGCGTGGCCTCGGTCTCGCGGTCCATGAGCACGACCGCCATCCGGGTGTAGCCCTTGTCGAAGAGCTGTCGCAGAGAGGATTCTGGAATTGCGCGGGGGTCGTCATCGTTTACGCCGCCCTCGTCGAAGGCATTGCTGCACAGGTCCGCCAGGGGCGAGTCGGCCATCTGAGTGAAGTAACCGGAGTCGTCCACTGCCGCAGCTGGGACAGAGAAGGTACGCAATGCAGTCGGCTCCCAGGTCTGCGCATCCCAGCCCGTGACAGTCACGCGAGCCTGGTCATCCGTTGACATAGAGCATGATGCTGTGACAATCACGCCCTTGTCAGGGAAAGCCGTGGTTTTGGATTTCTGGTCTCCGTCTCCGTTGCGGCCCCGCCGATCCTCTGTGCCGCCGGAGTTCCCTGAGCCACCGCATGCCGTTACAAGGGTGAACAGCATCATCGTGATAGCTAGTCCCGCCCAACGTCGCGGTGTTTGCTGGCTGTCGGTTCTGCGCACTCCTCTTCCGCGCATGTCCTGCCCTCTTGAGGTTCTCGCACTTGACAGTGTCCGCACAATCGTAGGACGGAAAGACCGGAAGGGCGCCGACGTCGTTCAACGCCCCCTCGATATTGGCCACAGGGCGCGGTGGGATGGCCAGATCGCACCGATCGGGGAGCGTCTGCCACGGCAGGCACATGGCGACTGGCTACTCGGAACCGGAGATCAGAAACACTGAGGGCGCGCACCACCCGCGCGGGGTACGCACTCCGTGTCATCGTCCACTGCCGCGGCGTGCACGCTGCCGGTCCTCCTGCTGCGCTGCGGCTGTTCGGGGGGCCTGGGAATCGTCAGCCCCATTTGGCCGGCCGGGGCGGCGCTTGCCAGTAACCGACTTCGCCCGGGCGGCTGCGGTACTGATGCGCATGCCAGCCTCGGTGCTCTGGTGCCGTGGTGTGGGGGCATGCGGGCCGGGGGCGGGCGTTTCGGTCCAGGTACCGCGGTCGAGTTCGATCAGTCCCGCGAGGGCGCCTTCAGCGTGCAGTGGTAGGGCCACAGGCTGAAGCTGTCCTCTCGGACGAAAGGCCGCTCGATCAGCCGCATGACGGGCGCTTGGTGAGTCATACCGGCGGCGCGGGCGGCCAGGTCCAGGTCGAAAGCGTCCAGCAAGGCGACCGAGCGCAGGACATGCCGTTCGTCCGGGGTGAGGTCGGACAGCGTGCGGGCGATCAGGGCACCGAAGTCGTGGTCGAAGTCGCCGGGCTCCGGTGCCCGCCCGGAGCGGCGGATCTCCAGATACCGCATGACGGCCAGAGCGAGGTAGAGGGGCAGACCGTGGGAGCGGCCGGTGATGACTTGGCGGATAGCCGGGGGTATGAGGGGCTGGCCGTCGCGGGACAGCCGACGGGCCAGATAGTCGTCGCAGTCCTCGGCGGAGAAGTCCCCGATCAGGATCTGTCGGCCGTCGGCGGCCGGTGAGGCAGCGCTGGGGGGCGGGAGCGAGTCGGCTGCCAGCCCTGGCCAGGAGTCGGGGCCGGTGAAGTCGAGTTGCCCCTGCAGCCCCGGGTCGACCCACTGCAGCCGGGAGCGGCCGGTGATGATGAAGACGGCGTTGGGCATGAGCCACACCACGCGCTGCAGCAGACGTTCGAAGTCGCGGTGTGTGCGGTCGCCGATGTCCTCGAAGGTGTCCAGCAGCACCGCCAGGGTGGGGCGCTTGTCCGCCGGGATCTAGGCGATCTCCCACGCCAGCAGGTGCGCGTAGAAGGACAGCGCGTCAATGTCGGGGTCGGCCTCCAGCAGATCCGCCAGCCGCGTACACCCCGCCAGCGCGCGGACGGTCTGCCGTCGCTCACGCAGCGCCTGCACCAGTGAGCCGGTCACCTGCCCGATCGCAGAGCCGACGGTGCCGGGCAGCAGAAGCGCCTGGGCGACGTCGGACAGCGCGGACTGCATCTGCTGCGGCATGGACCGGCCGAACCGGGCCAGCGCGCCGCGGCGCAGGTACTCCTCCGGTTCCGGGTACTGCTCGCGCGAGCCCGCGGTGATCCACCTCTCCGGCGGGCCTCTGGGCTCAGCGCCTCCTCAGCCTCCAGGCAGCGGGCGATGACGGACGCCAGGAGGTCCAGGGTGACCGAGGTGAGGGAGGGGATGTCGGCTGGGGTGAACTCGCCGGCGCGTGCGTTGAGGTCGGACAGCCAGCGGGCGAGCACCCCGGCCATGCCATGGCGCCCACTGATCGGGACAGCGAGCAGGCGCTGCACCGTCTTCTCCGGCAGCGGCAGCAGCTTGTGAGGAAGCTGCACATTCAGTTGTGACCAGTTGTCCTGAAGAGCGTGGACGTGCGCGTCGAAGGGACGACTGCTGTCCAGCACCATGAGGTCGCCCACATGAAACGCCGTGTCACTCCTGGCCTGGGAAAAAGACCCCTCCCCACCGAGATGGTAATTGATCATGTACACCTCGGGGTCGGACTGCCGGATCACCTTCGCTGTCCGCGTGATCTCCAGATGCGGGTGGGACAGCGCGGACACCTGTAACTCCCCCAGGTCCAAGACACGCACCTTGGCACGGAAGTCCTCCCGTTCGTTGCTGCGCAGCCGAGTGCGTATGTGCGACCCTGCTGTGATTTCCTCGAACAGCGTGAACCGCTCCGGCACCGCCACGGCCTCCGTGCTGAACTCGGTTACCAGCATTCCCAGCCCCCTGTAGCCGATTCCCCTGCAGCTTCGAACGTGGCATGGGGAGGTACACGCAGCCCCGGACCCTGGCGGGGCTCCGCCACCGCACCCCGCTCCTCAAACGCCGGAGGGGCTGGATTTTGCCAGCCGGGGCTGGTGGTGATACGCGACCGGCCGGGGATGAGTGGCCGCAGGCGCCGGAGGGCTGGGGCGCGGGGCCACCCAGGCCGGAGACCGGTGGCGAGACCCAACCAGCCCGGGCCGGGTGGCCACAGGCACCGGACGGGCCGGAGCGCGGGGCACCCGGGGTGGAGGGGCTGGGGTTGCCGGGCGTCCCCCACTCCCCAGCCCGTCCGGCGCT
Source organism: Streptomyces sp. NPDC059850 (assembly GCF_042731515.1). Classification (NCBI taxonomy): domain Bacteria; kingdom Bacillati; phylum Actinomycetota; class Actinomycetes; order Kitasatosporales; family Streptomycetaceae; genus Streptomyces; species Streptomyces sp. NPDC059850. The sequence continues at coordinate 44,106 of NZ_JBHWJI010000040.1, read as the reverse complement.
TGAGGACCGGGGGACGGAGCAGAGCCCCGGATCGGGAAGGGGCGGGGTGGGGGAAACCGCCGGGGAGCGGTCCTCGGCCGCCAGAGGGATTGCCGTGCCTGCTCGGTGCGCTCAGGGGCCCGTACGTCTTGGCTACGTGGGCAGGGTGTAGGCGCGGGTTGCCGTGTTGCCGAAGACTGACGCGCGTTCGTCGGGGGTCAGGTGGGCGGTGGCCTGGGTCGCGAGGGTTACGACGGCTTCGTACGGGGCGGCCAGTTCGCATACGGGCCAGTCCGAGCCGAACAGGACCCGGTCCGGGCCGAAGGTGTCCAGGACGTGGCGGGCGTAGGGCAGGATCTGGTCCGGTTTCCAGGACTCCCAGTCGGCCTCGGTCACCAGGCCCGAGAGCTTGCAGTCGATGTTGGGGAGGGCGGCCAGGTCGGTCAGGAGGGTGGTCCAGGGGGTGCGGGCGCCGCTCGCGATGGGCGGCTTGGCCGCGTGGTCGAGGACGAAGCGCGCCTCCGGCAGCTCCCGCGCCGCGGTGATCGCGGCGGGGAGTTCGCGCGGGGTGACCAGCAGGTCGTAGACGAGGCCCGCGGCGGCCGTGGCGGTGAGGCCTCGGCGTACGTCGGGGCGGGCCAGCCAGTCCGGGTCCGGCTCGTCCTGCACCTGGTGGCGCAGGCCCACCAGCCGGTCCCCGCCGGGGCCCGCCGCCAGGGCGGCGAGGACGTCGGGCAGGCCGGGGTCGGTGAGGTCGGCCCAGCCGACGACGCCCGCGACGCGGTCGGAGGCGCCCGCCAGGGCGAGGAGTTCGCGGGTCTCGTCGTACGAGGAGCTGGACTGGACGATGATGGTGGCGTCGATGCCGTGCTCGTCGAGGTGGGGGATGAGGTCCGCCGGGGTGTACGTGCGGTTGATGGGGTCGGCCCAGGGGCCGTCCATCCACGGCTGCGGCCGGCGGGACAGGTCCCACAGGTGGTGGTGGGCGTCGATTCGGCGCGACACAGGCTCTCCTCAGACCGGCAGCGGGATGTCGTCGTCCAGCAGGCCGCGCCTGACCAGCGCGTGCCACAGCTCGTCGGGGATGTCGTAGCCGAACATCTCGGCGTTGTCCCGCACTTCGTCCGGCCCGGCGGCGCCGACGACCGCCGACGCGACGGCCGGGTGGCCGAAGGGGAAGCGGAGGGCGGCCGCCCGCAGCGGCACCCCGAACTCGGCGCAGACGGCGGCGAGCCGCCGGGCCCGCTCGGCGATCTCGGGGGGCGCCTCCGCGTAGTTGTAGCGCGCGCCGGGGCGGGGGTCGGCGAGCAGGCCGGAGTTGTAGACGCCGCCGACCACGACCGACGTGCCGCGCCGCTCGCACACCGGCAGCAGGTCGTCGTACGCGGTGCGCTCCAGCAGGGTCCAGCGCCCGGCGCACAGCACGACGTCGACGTCGAGGTCGGCGACGAAGCGGGCGAGGATGTCGCTGTAGTTCATGCCGAAGCCGATGGCCCGGACGAGCTTCTGGTCGCGCAGTTCGGCGAGCGCCGGGAAGGCCGTCTCGTACACCTCGCGGATGTGGTTCTCCGGGTCGTGGACGTAGACGATGTCGAGGGCGTCGACCCCGAGGCGTTCAAGGGAGGACTCCAGGGAGGCCCGGATGCCGTCCCGGGTGAAGTCCCACTCGCGGACGCGGTCGGGGGTGTCCGCGAAGCCGTCCGCCTGGACGGGTTCGCCGGGCGCCCGGTCCCGCAGCCGCCGCCCGACCTTGGTGGAGAGCGTGTACGAGGCGCGCTCGCGCCCCGCGAGGGCGCGCCCCAGCCGCTCCTCGGACAGCCCGACGCCATAGTGCGGCGCGGTGTCGAGGTAGGTGCAGCCGAGGTCCAGGGCGGCCTCGACGGTCGCCAGGGCGCGTTCCTCGGGCACGGCGGCGTACAGATTCGCCAGCGGGGCGCAGCCGAGCCCGAGGGGTGGTACGTGGACGCCCGAGCGCCCCAGTTCGCGCGGTCCGCGCGGTAGCTGCGCCATGACTTCTCGCCTCTGTTCCTGTTCTCGGTGAGCGTAGTGCCGCGGCTCAGTCCTGCTTCTCGCCGCTCGCGTAGCGGGAGATGATCAGCGCGACGATGATGATGGAGCCGTTGATGAACTGGTTCCACAGTGGCGGCACGCCGCCGAGGGTCATCACATTGACGACCAATTGCAGCGTAAGCACACCCGTGAGGGCTCCGAAGAGCGTGCCGCGGCCGCCCTTGAGGCTGATGCCGCCGATGACCGCGGCGGCGAACACCTGGAAGATCCAGCCGTTGCCCTGGGTCGCGGCGACCGAGCCGTAGTGGCCGGTGTAGAGGATTCCGGCGAAGGCCGCCAGCAGCCCGCCGACGGCGAGCACGATCCAGGTGACGCGGTCGACGCGGATACCGGCGGCGCGCGCCGCCTCCGGGTTGCCGCCGATCGCGTACAGGGAGCGGCCGTGCCGCAGATAGCCGAGCGCGAGGCCGCCGAGCGCGTACAGGCCCAGGCACAGCCATACGGCGGCGGGCGCGCCCAGCCAGTCGGCCTTGCCGAGGTAGCGGAACGACTCGGGGACGTTGACGATGGACTGGCCCTCGGCGATGCCGACCTGGAGCCCGCGCAGCATGGTGAGCATGCCCAGGGTCGCGATGAAGCCGTTGACGCGCAGCTTGAGCATCAGGAAGCCGTTGGCCGCCCCGATCAGCGCGCCGACCGCCAGGCACAGCGGGATCGCGGTCCATACGGGCAGCAGCCCGAGCCCTTCGAAGCGGGCGCCCTCGGACGGCAGGACCAGCCACAGGGCGATCACGGGCGCCACCGCGATGGTGGACTCCAGGGAGAGGTCCATCCGGCCGCTGATCAGGATCAGCGCCTCGCCCAGCACCAGCAGCCCCAGCTCGGTGGACTGCTGGACGACGCCGATCAGGTTGTCCTCGGTGAGGAAGGCGGGTGAGACGATGAAGCCGATCACGCCCAGGACGAAGATCACCGGGACCAGGGACAGATCGCGCCAGCGGGCGATGTCGATCCGCGGACGGCCCCGGGCCCCCGCCGGTCCGTCCGCCACCGCCTCGGCGGGCTGCTGCCGTGCGGTACCGATCATGTCTGTGATCCTCCTGTGCGGTCTTCGGTTCCCCCGGCCGTGCTCTCTGTCGTGCGGTCCGTGCCCGGTTCCGTGATGCCCTCCATCGCGGCGACCAGCTGACGGTCGCTCCAGCCGCTGCCGAACTCGGCGACGACCCGCCCGTGGAAGAACGCCAGGACCCGGTCGCAGACCCGCAGGTCGTCCAGCTCGTCGGAGACGATCAGCGCGCCGCTCCCGGCCGCCGCGACATCCCGTACGACGCCGAGCAGCGCGTCCTTGGACTTCACGTCCACCCCGGCGGTCGGCCGGATGGCGACCAGCACGCTCGGTTCGCGCGCCAGCGCCCGCGCGATGACGACCTTCTGCTGATTGCCGCCGGACAGGCCCGAGACGGGCTGCGACGGTCCCGAGGTCTTGATGTCGAGCGAGGTGATCATGCGCTGGGCGAACGCGCGGGTCCGGGACGGCAGCACCGTCCCGTACGGCCCGAGCTGGTCGGTGACGGTCAGCGTGGCGTTCTCGGCGACGCTGCGGCCCAGGACGAGCCCCTGGTCGTGGCGGTCCTCCGGGACGTAGCCGATGCCCGCGTCAATGGCGTGCGGCACGCTGCCGGGCCGTACCGGCCTGCCCCGTACGGAGACCCGGCCGCCGCCCGGTTGCCGCAGGCCCACCAGGGTCTCGCCGATCGCCGTGTTGCCGCTGGCGGTCGCCCCGGCCAGGCCCAGCACCTCGCCCGGCCGCACCACCAGGTCCAGCGGCGCGAACTCGTCCTCCAGGGTGAGCCCTTCGGTGCGCAATACCGGCTCGCTCCCGGGGTCGGCCTTGCGCACGGTGACGGGCGCGTGGACGGCGGCCCGGGCCTCGGCGGCGGCCTCGCCGTCGCCCGTCATCGCCGCGACCAGGTCCTCCTTGGGGAGGTCGGCGACCGGGGCGGTCAGCACATGGCGGGCGTCGCGGAAGACGGTGACGGTGTCGCAGAGGTCGTAGACCTCCTGCAGATGGTGCGAGATGAACAGGAAGGCGACGCCCTGGCGGCGCAGTTCGAGCAGCTTGGTGAAGAGCCGGTCGATGCCGCCCGCGTCGAGCTGTGCCGTGGGCTCGTCGAGGATGATCAGCCGGGCGCCGAAGGACAGCGCGCGGGCGATCTCCACGAACTGCCGCTGCTCGACGCCGAGGTCCTTCGCCCGGGTCTGGGGGTCCACGTCCACCCCGTACTCCCCCAGCAGCGCCCGCGCGTCCTCGCGCAGCGCGCGCCAGCGGATGCGCCCGGTGCCCTGGAAGCGGCCGAGGTAGAGGTTCTCGGCGACCGTCAGATGCGGGACCACCATCGACTTCTGGTAGACGCAGGCGACCCGGCGCTGCCAGGCCGCGGTGTCGCCGTAGCCGGGGGCGGGTTCGCCGGAGAAGGTCACCTCGCCCTCGTCGGGGCGTTCCATACCGGTGAGGACGGACACCAGCGTGGACTTGCCCGCCCCGTTGCGTCCGACGAGCGCGTGCGCCTCCCCGGGACGCACGGCCAGGTGGGCGTGGTCCAGGGCGACGGTCGGTCCGAAGCGTTTGACGATGCCCTCCGCCCGGACGACGGTGGGCTCTGCCTCTTCCTCTGCCATGGCTACTTCTTTTCGAGCTGGTTGGCCCACAGCTTCGGGTCGTCGACGTTCTTCTTGGTGACGAGCGGCGCCGGAAGCTGATCCTCCAGGCCGTTCTCGATCTTCACGATCTCCGAGCCGTGATCGGTCGGACCGGGCTTGAACGTCTTGTCCTCAAGCGCCGCCTTGGCGTAGTTCAGCGCCCACTTGGCGTAGAGGTCGGCGGGCTGGGAGAGGGTCGCGTCGATCTTTCCGGCGCGGATCGCGTCCAGCTCCTCCGGTATGCCGTCGTTGGAGATGATGGTGATGTGCCCGTCCGAGCCCGCGGGCTTGAGCAGCTTCTTCTGTTCCAGCAGTGCCAGGGTGGACTGCAGGAAGGCGCCACCGGCCTGCATGTAGATGCCGTCGAGCTTGCGGTGCTGGGCCAGCAGGCTCTGCAGCTTCGCGGAGGCGACGTCGCCCTTCCAGTCGGTGGGCAGCTCGTGCACCTTGATGCCGGGGTACTTCTTCTTCATGCACGAGGCGAACGCCTGCGAGCGGTCCCGGCCGTTGATGGAGCTGAGGTCGCCCTGGAGTTCGGCGACCCGGCCCTTGCCGCCCAGCTGGCGGCCGAGGTATTCGCACGCCTTGGTGCCGTACGCCCGGTTGTCGGCCCGCACCACCATGTAGATCTTCCCGGCGTCGGGGCGGGTGTCCACGCTGATGACGGGGATCTTCTTCTCCTCCAGCTGCTCCAGCGTGGAGGAGACGGCCCCGGTGTCCTGGGGGGCCATGACGATCGCCTTGGCGCCCTGGTCGGTGAAGGCCTGGACGTTGGAGACGAGCTTGGAGATGTCGTTCTGCGAGTTGGACAGGGGGAGCGCGGAGACCGTGCCCTTGTCGATGCCCTTCTCCAGGTACTGCTGGTAGGAGTTCCAGAAGTCGGTGTCGGTGCGCGGCATGTCGATACCGACCTTGCCGCCGCCGGCGCCGTTGCTCTCACGGTTGCAGCCGGCCAGCCCGGCGACGGCGAGCAGCACGGCGCAGGCCGCGGCTCCGGTGGTGCGGAGTCTCGTCATCGAGTCCCGTCCTAAGTCGAGTTGTGCGACGTGCGTGGTGCGGGCGTGCGGATACGAGGTGCGGCGGTGCGGGTGCGGGTGCGTGGTGCGGGTGCGGTGCGTGGTGCGGGCGTGCCGGTACGTCGTGCGGCGGTACGGTCGGTGCGCGGCGGGCGGTGCGTACGGCGTGGTGCTCGGGTGCCGGTGCGTACGGCGTGGTGCTCAGGTGGCGGGGCGCAGGCGCAGGCCCTGCATCCCGCCGTCGACGGCCAGCGAGGTGCCGGTGACGGCCGCGGCGGCGGGACTCGCCAGATACGCGACGGCCGCGGCGACCTCCTCGGCGGACACCAGCCGCCCGGTCGGCTGACGGGCCTCCAGGGCGGCGCGTTCGGCCGCCGGGTCGGCGGCCTGGCCGAGCAGCCGCCCGACCCACGGAGTGTCGACGGTGCCGGGGTTGACGCAGTTGACGCGGATGCCCTCGCGTACGTGGTCGGCGGCCATGGCGAGGGTCAGCGACAGCACCGCGCCCTTGCTGGCGCTGTACGCGGCGCGCTGCGGCAGTCCCGCGGTGGCGGCGATCGAGCAGGTGTGGGTGATGGAGACGGCGCCGGGCCGGTCGGCCGCCGCGGCGCGCAGATGCGGCAGCGCGGCCCGCGCGGTGCGCACCAGGCCCAGCACGTTGACGTCCAGCAGCCGCTGCCACTCCTCGTCGGAGTTGTCCTCGACGGTGCCGATCGCGCCGATGCCCGCATTGCCGACGACGGTGTGCAGGGCGCCGAATTCGGCCACCACCGCGTCCACCGCGGCCCGTACGCCCTCGTCGGAGGTGACGTCGGTCTTGACCGGCAGGGTCCCGGCCGGGGCGCCCGTCGGGTCCCGGTCGAGCACGGCGACCCGCGCACCGCGGTCGCGCAGCGTGGCGGCGATGGCGGCGCCGATGCCCGAGGCGCCGCCGGTGACGAGCGCGGCCAGCCCTTCGAAGTCGCCGGTGGGGCTCAAGAGGTCTCCTCCAGTCGTGCGTTGTGAGGTGCTGCGTGCTGTGGTGCGGCGTTGTGCGGTGCGGCGTTGCGGGCCTGCCATTCGGGCCCGTCCGGGTAGCGGTAGGCGGCGATCGACTCGGGCAGCATCCGGGCGGAGAAGCCGGGGGCGAGCGGTGTGCGGTACCGGCCCGCCTCGACCACCGCCGGGTCGGCGAAGTGTTCGTGGAGGTGGTCGACGTACTCGATGACCCGGTCGTCCCAGCTGCCCGAAACGGCCACGAAGTCGAACATGGCCAGATGCTGCACCAGTTCGCACAGGCCCACGCCGCCCGCGTGCGGGCACACCGGCACTCCGTACTTGGCGGCGAGCAGCAGGATCGCCAGGTTCTCGTTGACCCCGGCGACGCGCGCGGCGTCGATCTGCACGAAGTCGACGGCTTCGGCCTGAAGGAGCTGTTTGAAGATGACGCGGTTGGCGACATGCTCACCGGTGGCGACCTTGACCGGCTGTCCGGCGCGGATGGCGGCGTGACCGAGGACGTCGTCCGGGCTGGTCGGCTCCTCGATCCAGTGCGGGTCGTACGGCGCCAGGGCGCGCATCCAACGCAGCGCCTCCGCGACGTCCCAGCGCTGGTTGGCGTCGACGGCTATCCGGATGTCCGGGCCGACCGCCTCGCGGGCCAGCCGCATCCTTCTGAGGTCCTCGTCGAGGTCGCCGCCCACCTTGAGCTTGATCTGGCTAAAGCCGTCGGCGACCGCCTCCTGGGCCAGCTTGATCATTTTGTCGTCGGAGTAGCCGAGCCAGCCCGCCGAGGTGGTGTAGGCGGGGTAGCCGCGCTCGCGCAGCCGCGCGGCGCGCTCGGCGCGGCCGGGCTCGGCGGCGCGCAGGATCCGCAGCGCTTCGTCGCGGGTGAGGGCGTCGCTGAGGTAGCGGTAGTCGACGAGGTCGGCCAGTTCCTCGGGCGACATGTCGGCCAGGAACTGCCACAGCGGCTTGCCCGCGTGCCGGGCGGCGAGGTCCCAGGCGGCGTTGACCACCGCACCGGCCGCCATATGCATGACGCCCTTCTCGGGGCCGAGCCAGCGCAGCTGCGAGTCGTGGGTGAGGTCGCGGTAGAGGTCGGCCAGCCCGGCCGCGGTGAGCGGGGCGGGGCGGCCGACGACCTGCGGGCGCAGGGAGCGGATGGCGGCGGCGGTCACGTCGTTGCCGCGGCCGATGGTGAAGACGAAGCCGTGTCCTTCGGCTCCGGAGGTGTCGTCGGCGTCCGTACGGAGCACCACATACGCAGCGGAGTAGTCGGGGTCCGGATTCATCGCGTCCGAGCCGTCGAGCTGCTCCGAGGTGGGAAACCGGATGTCATGGACCTCGAACTCAGTGACGGTCGGGCGCAAACTCAATGGGGGCTCCCTGAACGACGCGCGATAGAACATCGGACCTTTAGCGGTGATCCGATGTATAGCGCTGACTTGGGGGGCTCGTCCAGAGGTGTGCCGCAACTTTCGGGAAACAGGTCGGATGAATCACTGTGGGTTGCTGTACGGGGGCTGCGGCGGGGGCCCCTTGAAGCCGTAGGCTTGGGGCGCACGTAAACGAACTGCAACCGGAGGCGGTACGAAGCCGTCCGCCCCGGTCGGAAGGAGGCGCTGGGTGATCGAGCTTGAGGGGGTTCCCGAGCTGATCGACCCGGTCATGATCTGTGCCTTCGAGGGCTGGAACGACGCCGGAGATGCCGCCTCCACCGCGGTCGGGCACCTGGACCGGGAGTGGAAGGGCGATGTCTTCGCCGCTCTCGACGCCGAGGACTACTACGACTTCCAGGTGAACCGGCCCACCGTCGCTCTGGACAACGGGGTCCGAAAGATCACCTGGCCGACCACCCGGCTCTCCGTGGTCCGCGCGGAGGGCGGCGAGAAGACCCGCGACCTGGTGCTGGTGCGCGGGATCGAGCCGAGTATGCGGTGGCGGTCGTTCTGCAACGAGATCCTCGGCTACGCCCATGAATTGGGCGTCGAGATGGTTGTCGTCCTCGGGGCGCTGCTCGGCGACACCCCGCACACCCGGCCGGTGCCGGTCAGCGGTGTCACCTCCGACCCGGACCTGGCCCGCAGCCTCGACCTGGAGGAGACCCGCTACGAGGGGCCGACCGGCATCGTCGGCATCCTCCAGGAGGCCTGCACCCACGCCGGGGTCCCCGCGGTGAGCCTGTGGGCGGCCGTCCCGCACTACGTCTCCCAGCCGCCGAACCCGAAGGCGACCCTGGCCCTGCTGAACCGCCTGGAAGACCTGATCGGCGTCCGCATCCCGCTCGGCGAACTGACCGAGGACGCGCGGGCGTGGCAGCTCGGCGTGGACCAACTGGCCTCGGAGGACAGCGAGGTCGCCGAGTACGTCCAGTCGCTGGAGGAGGCCCGGGACACGGCGGAGCTGCCGGAGGCGTCGGGCGAGGCGATCGCGCGCGAGTTCGAGCGCTATCTGCGGCGGCGCGATGGGTCGCCGGGGGCGCCGGGGGGTCATGCGACGGAGACGGGCACTGGCGGGGTGGCCGACGGCCCCTACCTACGCGACCCCGGAAGTTCCCACCCCCGCCCCCGAAAGCCGTCCGCGAAGGACGACGAGGGCGGCGAGGCCCCTGGCGGGAGCGGCGAGTCCGGCGCGGGCGCCGAGGACGCGGAGAGCACCGACGCGGAGGACCGCCCGGACGACCAGGGCTGAGCCTCCTGGGCCGCGCCCGCCGGGCGGACCGACCCTGCGGTCCGCCCGGCGGGTGCGCGCGGTCGGACCGGTCCGCAGCCCCCTGGGCTCTCGCCGCCGACCGCGGCCCGGTGGCCAGGTTGTGCCCACCCGTTCCTCCCCCAGCTACCGCTGGGAGGTGCCCCCTCCGCGGAACGATTGCCCACAACGGGTCCAACCTGCGGCCCTGGCCCGGCGGGGGCGCCCGCGAAGGGGGCAGCCCCCGCGCGGAGGCTGAGGGCGCGGCCCCGGCAGGGGCTGGGGAACCGGGGGGCCGGGGGCGGAGCCCCCGGTTTCGGGAAGGGGCGGGGCTGGGGAAAGCCCTCCGGCACCACGCCCAGCGGCGCCCCTCAGCCATGTCGCCCCGGCCCCCGGGTAGCGGGGACCGGGGCGACAGCCTCGGGTTCGAGGTGGGCGGGCGTCCCTACAGGGCTACGCCCAGGAGGGCGTCCACCGCGCGTGACACCAGGCCCGGCGCGCCCTCGTCCTCGCCGCCGGTCGACGACTGCGCGGCCGCCCAGCGGTCGACGGCCGCGAGGGCCGTCGGGGAGTCGAGGTCGTTCGCCAGGGCCTCGCGCATCTCCTCCACCAGCGCGTCCGCCGACGGGCCGTCCGGCCGCGAGACGGCGGCACGCCAGCGGGCGACGCGGGCCTCGGCGTCCCGCAGGACGCCGTCCGTCCACTCCCAGTCGGAGCGGTAGTGGTGGGCCAGCAGGGCGAGCCGGATGGCCGCCGGGTCGACGCCGTCACGCCGCAGCGCGGAGACGAAGACCAGGTTGCCCTTGGACTTGGACATCTTCTCGCCGTTCAGCCCGACCATCCCGGCGTGCACGTACGACTGCGCGAACGGCCGCTCGCCGGTGAGGACCTGGGCGTGCGAGGCGCCCATCTCGTGGTGCGGGAAGGCGAGATCGGAGCCGCCGCCCTGGACGTCGAAGCCCATGCCGAGGTGGTCGAGAGCGATGGCGACGCACTCGATGTGCCAGCCGGGGCGGCCGGGGCCGAGCGAGCCGCCGTCCCAACTGGGCTCGCCCTCACGGGCGGTCACCCACAACATCGGGTCCAGCGGGTTCTTCTTGCCCGGGCGCTCCGGGTCGCCGCCGCGCTCGGCGGACAGCAGCCGCATGGCCTCGGCGTCGAGGCGGCTGACGGAGCCGAAGGCGGGGTCCGACTCCACGGAGAAGTAGATGTCGCCCTCGACCTCGTACGCCGCGCCCGCGTCCCGCAGCCGCTCCACGAGCGGCACGATCCCCGGTATGGACTCGACGGCACCGATGTAGTGGCGCGGGGGCAGCATCCGCAGGGCCGTCATGTCCTCGCGGAAGAGGGCGGTCTCGCGCTCGGCGAGGGCCGTCCAGTCGTCGCCGTTCGCCACGGCCCGCTCCAGCAGCGGATCGTCGATGTCGGTGACGTTCTGGACGTAATGGACCTGGCGCTTGGTGTCGAGCCACACGCGCTGAACGAGGTCGAACGCGTTGTAGGTCGCCGCATGACCCATATGGGTCGCGTCGTACGGCGTGATGCCGCAGACGTAGATGCGGGCGACGGGGCCGGGGGTGAGGGTGATCGGTCCCCCGGTCGCGGTGTCGTGGATCCTGAGGTCGCGGCCACTGCCAGGCAGGGCGGGAACCTCGGAAGCGGGCCAGGCATACATGCAATGAGCGTAACCGGATGCCGGTTCCGGATACGAACCGGACCGGCCCTACTGACCGTTTGTTGGCCGGATAGGCGGTCTTGCGTTGTCGCCCGTGAGCTGCTTGGCCACCCTTCCGCAGCGGTCAGCTCAGACCGGCGGCCACGGAATGGCGGGCCACTGACCGCTGGGTGCGGGGTGCACACCGGACCGCAGCAGCGCCGCCACCCGGGCCCGCAGCGCCTCGATCTCGGCGCCGGTGATCAGCTTCGCCAGCCGGGCGCGGAGCGGCCCGTCGTCGGCGAGCTGGTCCGACAGCCCGCGCAGCACGGCCAGCGCGTCGTCCGGCAGGGCCTCCCCGGCCCATCCCCACAGCAGGGTGCGCAGCTTGTCCTCGGCATTGAAGGTCACACCGTGATCAATCGCATAGAGCCGACCGCCCGCGGCGGGCAGCAGATGGCCGCCCTTGCGGTCGCCGTTGTTGATCACCGCGTCGAGTACGGCCAGCCGCCGCAGCCGTACGTCATCGGCGTGCACCAGCAGCGCGGTGCGGCCCTCGCCCACCTCCGCGAAGCCGACCGCCTTCCAGCCGGGCCCGGGCTCGTCCCCCTCGACGAGCGCGAGCAGCTCGGGCTCGCCGGAGCCGTCCCCATCCCGGGATTCACCGGCATCGCCGGAGCCGTCGTCCGCGACCTCTACCCACAGCTGGCACATGCCCTGCCCGTACGGCCCGTCGCGCAGCACGGTGGGCGGGACCAGACCCCACCCGGTCGCCTCGGAGATCTCGTACGCCGCGACCTCGCGCTGGGCGAGCGTGCCGTCCGGGAAGTCCCACAGCGGCCGCTCCCCGGCGACCGGCTTGTAGACACAGGGGGCGCTGTGGCCCTCGTACTCGACCGTGCAGTACAGCACCGCGTTGGACGCCTCCCGGACCCGGCCGCGCACCGTCAGCTCGCCCAGGGCCAGCAGCTCGGACGGCTCCGGGGGCGTCAGGCTTCGCGGCGGTATCCGTTCTGGCGCGGACATACGTGTCCTTCCGGGTCGAGCGGCAGGCTGCACAGCGGGCAGGGCGGCCGGCCGGCGTTGACGACGTCCAGCGCCCGCTTGGCGAAGGCGCGGGCCTGGGTGCCGGTGAGCCGCACCCGCAGCATGGGCGGCCCGTTCACGTCGTCCTGCAGGAGCCGTTCCTCGGCCTCGGCGAGGTCCTCCTCGGACTCCGCCTCCAGCTCGACGAGCGCCTGCGCCTCGACGATCATGCGCTGTTCCTCGCCGTCCCAGGCGAGGGCCATGGTGCCGACGCGGAATTCCTCTTCCACGGGGGCGTCGAGGGGCGCGGTGTCGGAGAGATCGGAGGGGGCGACGGCCGGTACCGGGGCGTTGCCCCCGGTGCGCCGCACCACCTCGTCGAGCAGCTCGTCTATCCGCTCGGCCAGCGCCGCGACCTGGGTCTTCTCCAGTGCCACGCTGGTGGTCCGGCCACCCGCGGACGCCTGCAGGAAGAAGGTACGGCGGCCAGGCAGCCCGACCGTACCGGCGATAAATCGGTCCGGCGGGTCATAGAGGAACACCTGACGGGACAACGTCCTGCTCCATTTACGTCGACTGGTCGGCTGGTTGACTACTGCGGCGGGTGGTTCCGGCGGGGCTGCCGGGGGTCACGACCGCCCGGTCGCGGCTGTGGCGGCGCGGCCGCGCCGCGGCACCACCCTACTGCGCTCGGAGATCATGGTGCCCCCGCGTCGCCGCCCACCGCCGCGTCCCCGCCGCGGTCGGCCGGGGCGTCCTCCCGGGGCGCGAGCCCCGCGAAGTCGCCCGTGTCCCCCAGCCGTACGACGAAGGGCCGGGCGGGGGTGTAGCGGATCGCGGTGACCGAGCAGGGCTCGACCGAGATGCGCTGGAAGAGGTCGAGGTGGAGACCGAGCGCGTCCGCGACGATCGCCTTGATGATGTCGCCGTGCGAGCACATGAGATAGATCGCGTCGGCGCCGTGCTCCGCCTCGATCCGGGCGTTCCAGTCGCGCACCGCGTCGACCGCGCGTGCCTGCATGGCGCGCATGGACTCGCCCCCGGGGAACGCGGCGGCGGACGGATGCTGCTGGACGATGTTCATCAGTGGTTCATCGCCCAGCTCGGCGAGTTTGCGGCCCGACCAGTCGCCGTAGTGGCACTCCCCGATCCGCTCCTCGGTGTGCGTCGGCAGTTCGGGGCGGGCGGCGAGCAGCGGCGCGAGGGTCTCCTGGCAGCGCTGGAGCGGGCTGGTGACGGCGGCGGCGAGCGGCAGCCGGGCGAGCCGCCCGGGCAGTTCCGCGGCCTGCGCGGCGCCGCGCTCGTCGAGGGCGACACCGGGCGTCCAGCCCGCGAGGACGCCTGCCGTGTTCGCGGTGGACCGGCCGTGCCGGACGAGGATCAGCGTGGGCATGCCTGCCACCCTACGACCCCTCCGGGCCCGATCAGGGTGGGTGTGCGCCCGTCTTCGGCCGTCTTGTGACGTCCCCCGGTGCGCTTTCTTACCCGGGCGAGGCAGAATGCCCCGCGTGATCGTGGATTGTGCCATCTACCAGGACGGGTGCCGCACCGAGGGCCCCGCCGACTTCTCCGACGCCCTCGACCAGGCGCGCGCGGCCGGGGACTCGTTCCTCTGGATCGGGCTGCACGAGCCGACGGAGAAGGAGTTCGGGCTGGTCACCAGCGAATTCGGGCTGCACCCGCTGGCCGTTGAGGACGCGCTGACCGCGCACCAGCGGCCGAAGCTGGAGATCTATGACGACTCGCTGTTCCTCGTGCTCAAGCCGGTCCAGTACGAGGAGAAGGCCGGGACCGTCACCGCCGGTGAGCTGATGGTGTTCGTCGGTGACTCCTTCGTGGTGACCGTACGGCACGGCGAGGCCAACCCCTTGAGCGCGGTACGGGAGCGGCTGGAGCACACCCCCGAGGTGCTGGCGCACGGGCCGACGGCGGTGATGTACGCGGTCGCCGACGCGGTCGTGGACCACTACCTGGATGTCGCGGACGGGCTCCACGAGGATCTGGACAGCCTGGAGACGGAGGTCTTCGCGCCGGACGGCAACGGTGGCCACAACACGGCGGGCCGGATCTACGCCTTCAAGCGCGAGGTGCTCGAATTCCGGCGCGCTACGGGCCCGTTGGCGGAGCCGATGACCCGGCTCGCGGGCGCCGGGGTGCCGTTCGTACACGAGGGGTCGCGGCCGTTCTTCCGGGACGTCCATGACCATCTGACCCGGGTGAACGAGCATGTGGAGGGCCTGGACCGGCTGCTGTCGGACATCCTCTCGGCCCATCTGGCGCAGATGGGGGTGCGGCAGAACGACGACATGCGGAAGATCTCGGCGTGGGCGGCGATGGCGGCGGTGCCGACGCTGATCGCCGGTATCTACGGCATGAACTTCGAGCACATGTGGGAGCTGCGGCAGCCGTGGGGCTATCCGGCCGTGGTGGGGCTGATGGCCGGAGTGATCGGGCTGCTGTACCGGATGTTCAAGCGCCGCGGCTGGCTCTGAACGTCCCGCACGCTTGGGCCGAGCCGGAGGCGGGGCTCAGGCGAACTCGGGCTCCTCCGGGGTGGCCGTCTCCGTACCGCCGCCGCCCAGCGCGTCCCGCCGCTCGGGCATCCGCAGCGTCACCATGCGGCGCCAGCCGCCCAGCCGCTCGTACCCGTACCCGGCCTTGACGCCCGCCCTCAGCACCGCGGACTTCCGCTGCGACCAGCCGAGGATGCGCCCCATGTGCCGCATCACGGCGAGGCTGACGCAGCGGTGGACCTCCATCTCGACGAGCGCGCACTCGCGCAGCGCCCGCTGGATGGTCCGGCCGTATCCGGCGGCGGCCAGCCGCAGCAACTCCTCGTGGCAGTAGGCGAGGTGGTTCTCCTCGTCCTTGGAGATCATCGTGACGGCCCGGCCGACCTCCGGATGGTCGCCGAAGCAGCCGCACAACATGGCCATCTGCGCGGCGGCGCGCTGCTCGGTGACCCGGCTGTGGGCGAGGTAGATCACGATGTCGTGCTCGGTGAGCGGTTCGTCGCGGCGCAGCTTCTCGTGGGCGAGGCCGACGCCGCGGGCCTCCAGCAGCATGGTGTAGTCCGCCTCGCGCGGCACCTCGACCGGCTCCAGGCCGCGCTTGCGGAGCAGGGCGTTGAAGATCCGGCCGTGCTTGTCCTCGTCCGCGCCATGGCGGGTGATCTTGGAGGCGAGGGCGCGCTGGGTGTCGGGCACGAGCGCGGCGATCCGGCCGTTCTCCCAGCCGCCCTGCGCCTCGCCGCTGGCGGCGATGGAGCAGAACAGCCGGAACGACTCGTCGTTGCCCAGGATCTCCTGGAAGACGCTTTTCGCCGAGAGCACGATGGCCACCTCCGTAAATTGAGTCAAATGCCGGGTATCGGAAGTGGCAACAGGTGGGACGCCCGGCTCATCCGTACGAGGGAATCACGAGCGATTACGGAGGGTCCCGCCGGGCGCGTAACCCCGGGGCAGCGGAGGCGTTGTGCTCGGTGACGGCCGTGGCGGGGAAGACCCCCGAGCCCCCACCACGGCCGCGGAACCTCCCCGTACGCATCGGCTCCGCGAGTGGGCTACGCGAGCCCGGCGCGCTCCAGCGCCTCGACACCGGCCCGCAGCCCGGCCACCCGCTCCTCCAGCGTGAAGCCCGCCGGGGTGAGCGACAGGGTGGTGACACCGGCCTCCGCGTACGCCTTCATACGGTCGGCGACGCGCTCGACCGGGCCGAGCAGCGTGGTGGAGTCGATCAGCTCGTGCGGGATGGCGGCGGCGGCGCCCTGCTTGTCCCCGGCCAGGTACTTCTCCTGGATCTCGGCGGCCTCCTTCTCGTAGCCCATGCGCTGCGCGAGCTTGTTGTAGAAGTTCTGCTTGGCGCTGCCCATGCCGCCCACGTAGAGCGCGGTGTACGGGCGGAACTGGTCGGCCAGGGCGTGGACGTCCTCGCCGATCGCGAGCGGGACGGTGGGCACCAGGTCGAAGCCGTCGAGGGTCTTGCCCGCCTTCTCCCGGCCGGCGCGCAGCGAGCCGACAGTGGTCGCCTCGGCGTGCTCGGGGGCGAAGAAGATGACCAGCGCGCCGTCGGCGATCTCGCCGGTCTGCTCCAGGTTCTTGGGGCCGATGGCCGCGATGTAGAGCGGGATGTACTCGCGCACCGGGTGCACGGTGAGCTTGAGCGGCTTGCCGGGGCCGCCGGGCAGCGGCAGCGTCCAGTTGGCGCCCTCGTGGGTCAGCCGCTCGCGGGACATCGCCTTACGGATGATCTCCACGTACTCGCGGGTGCGGGCCAGCGGCTTGTCGAACCGCACGCCGTACCAGCCCTCCGAGACCTGCGGCCCAGAGACGCCGAGGCCGAGGCGGAACCGGCCGCCGGAGAGGGAGTCGAGGGTGGCGGCCGTCATCGCCGTCATCGCGGGCGTACGGGCCGGGATCTGGAAGATGGCGGAGCCGACGTCGATGCGCTCGGTCTGCGCGGCGACCCACGAGAGCACGGTGGCGGCATCCGATCCGTACGCCTCCGCGGCCCAGCAGACCGAGTAGCCGAGACGGTCGGCCTCGCGGGCGACCGCGAGGTTGTCCGCGTCCATCCCGGCACCCCAGTAGCCGAGGTTGATTCCGAGCCGCATACCCATGCCACACCTCTTACTGATCAGTAACGTCGCTGTTCCGGGGACTCTAGCGCGCGGAACCCCGGTACGTCAGGGGTGGGTCCGGGGTAGGCCCGGGGTGGCTCGTGGGTGATCCACCGGGGGCTGATGGTGGGTTATCCACAGGCTGACACGGTCCGCTTTCCGGCCAGTAATCTCGATGTTCATGGAGCGACGTACATGGAGCTAAGGCACCTGGGCCGCACCGGCCTGCGCGTATCCCGGCTCGGGCTCGGCACGCTCACCTGGGGGCGGGACACCGGAGAACACGAGGCGGCGGACCAGCTCAAGGCGTTCTGGGAGGCGGGCGGGACGCTGATCGACACCGCCGATGTGTACGCGGACGGGGAGGCGGAGTACCTGCTGGGGCGGCTGATGGAGGGGCTGGTGCCGCGCCGCGATCTGCAGATCGCCACCAAGGCGGGCAGCGTCCCCGACCCGGACCGCCGCTTCGACGGCTCGCGCGGCCACCTTCTGGCGGCGCTCGACGCCTCGCTTGAGCGGCTGGGCACGGACCATGTCGACCTGTGGCAGGTGCACGCCTTCGACCCCGTCACCCCGCTGGAGGAGACCCTGCAGGCGCTGGACATAGCCGTCAGCAGCGGGCGGGCGCGGTATGTCGGCGTGTCCAACTTCTGCGGCTGGCAGCTCGCCAAGGCCGCCACCTGGCAGCTGGCCTCCTCCGGGGCCCACACCCGGCTCGCCAGCACCCAGATGGAGTATTCGCTGCTCCAGCGCGGCATCGAGCGCGAGGTGCTTCCGGCCGCCCTGGACCTGGGCATCGGCCTGCTGCCGTCCTCGCCGCTGGGGCGTGGCGTACTGACCGGAAAGTACCGCCACATGACGCCCGCCGACTCCCGTGGCGCCTCCGAACTCGCCGCCTTCGTCGCCCCGTACCTCGACGAGGAGGCGAGCCGGATCGTCGACGCCGTCGCCATCGCGGCGGACGGCCTGGCGACCAGCGCGCTGCACGTCGCGCTCGCCTGGGTGCGCGACCGCCCGGGTGTGACCGCGCCCATCGTGGGCGCGCGCAACGCCCAGCAGTTGCGCGCGGCGCTGTCGGTGGAGGCCCTTAGTCTTCCGGACGAGATCTGCCAGGCGCTCGACGATGTGTCGGCGCCCGTGCACCGCTATCCCGATCAGGACTGGAGCACGCTGTGACAACCGACCACCTCGCCGGCGACCCCCCGCCCGAGGAGGCCACCGGGGCGAGCGCGGACGCCGCGCCCGCCGCCGCGCCGGAGCCGGATGGGGCCGGGGCCCCGGCCCCCGCTGAGGCGTCAGCCCCCGGGCTGGGCGACGGGCCCGAGGCACAGCCCGGCGAGAGCACCACGGCAGACTCCCAACAACCCGCCGCCGGTGCCGCCGCCCCCGAGCAGCCGAGCCCCGAGAGCCCCGCGCCCGGGGCGGCCGGGGCCGGATCGCCGGACGCGGCGACGTCAACAACTCCCCCGGCAGACCCCGAGCAGGCAGCCCCCGGAACCGGTGCACCGGCCTCGGGCGGCGCTGCCGCCGGGGTGGAGCCGTCTGGGGGCGCCGCCGCGCAGGACACTTCGGGGGCCGACGCATCCGGCGGGAGCCCTGGGGCGGCGGGCGCTGGCTCGGGGGGTGGGCGGTCGGCGGCGGCTGAGGCTTTGGCTGCCGCCGTGCGGGCCGTGGAGAGCGGGGAGCGATCGGCGGCCTCGTTCTTCAACGAGCCCCGACCGGCCCCCGCCCGGCCGCAGCCTGCCGCCGCTCCCCCGCGCGAACCGGCCCGTGCCGCCGCTCCCGTCCCGCCACCGGCGCGGCCTGCGGCAGCGGGGGTGGCCGGAGTCCGGGAGGTGCTGGCGGCGGGCGGAGCGCCCGAGACGCTGGCCGTGTCGGTCGCCGAGACCCTCGGCGAGCGCGCCGCCGAGGCGCTGCGCGAGGATCCCTGGCAGCTGCTGGCCGTCCCCGGGGTGCGCCCCGACCAGGCCGATGGGTTCGCCCGCGCCCTGCTGGGCCCGGACTGCGAGCCGGGCGACGAGCGCCGTTCACAGGCGCTCACCGGCTGGCTGCTGGAGCGCGCCGCCCTCGAAGGGCACACCGCGCTGGAGTCCTCCGCGCTGCGCGCCGCCCTCGCCAAGGTGTCCGTACCGGACCCGGACGAGGCGCTGCGGGCGGCCATCGCAGGCGGCGGCGTGCTGGTCTTCCAGGACGCCCTGGAGTCGTTCCCGGGCGCCCAGCCGCCCGCACCCGCCGCGTCCGCCACGTCCGACGACGAGGAGGACGCCGAGCAGCCGGTCCGGGTGCTGCTCGGCCTCGACCGGTACGCCCTCGCGGAGGAGAGCCTGGCGGACGGGTTCGCGCGGCTGATCAGCACCTTCGCCGATGTGCACAAGCCCGCGCCGGACTGGGGCGCGGCCGCCACCGCCGCGCCGTCCCCGTCCGCCGCGGAGCTGATCCGTACCGCCGCGGCGCACGGCCTGGTCGCGCACAGCGGCGGCGAGGCGGCCCGCGCCGAACCGGCGGCGCTGGTCGCCGCCGCACGGTCGATGGGGCTGCGGGTCTGCGCCGCCGCGCACAGCGAGGACGGCAGGCGGCGGCTGGCCACGGAGGTCGGCGCCGACGCGGCCGTGACCGTCGCCGGGCTGCTCTCCGGCGGCGAGGGCCCGGGGCGCGACGAGGAGGGCACGCTGGCGCTCGACCTGCTCGCCGTGCTGGACGCGCCCCAGCTGGACGTGGAGACGGCGGCGATGCTCGTCGAGTCCCTGCCGGACGGCGCCCGGCTCGTGCTGAGCGGGGACCCGGGCGTGCTGTGGTCGGCCGGGCCCGGCCGGGTGTTCGCGGATCTGCTGGCAGCCCGCCGCTGCCCGCAGGTGGTCTCCCGTACGCCCGACCCGGGGCCGATCGGCGAGCTGGTCTCGGGCATCGGCATCGGTGAGCTGAACCAGGTGGAGGCGCCGGGCAAGGAGGTCGTGATCGTCCCCGCGCGCGACGCGGGCGAGGCGGTGCACCGCACGGTGCAGCTGGTCGCGGACTCGGTTCCGCGCGCGATCGGCGTGCCGTCGGAGCAGACGCAGGTGATCACGCCGGGCCATGGTGGCGCGGCCGGTACGCGGACGCTCAACGCCGCGCTGAAGGAGCGGCTGAACCCCGGCCCCGGCCGGTTCGCCGGTTTCGACCCCGGCGACCGCGTCGCCTACACCCCGGCACCGGGCCGCGCTCTCCCGGGCACCGTGGTCTCGGCGGACGCGGAGGGGCTGCGGCTGGACTGCGCGGGTGCGCCGGTCGTGGTGCCGCGTGAGCAGGTCGGCGACCTGGTACGGCACGGCTGGGCCCTCACCGCCCATCAGGCCGCCGGTATGCGCTGGCCCGCAGCGGTCGTGGTGCTGCCGGGGGATGCGGCGGCCGGGCTGACCCGGGCCTGGGTCTACACCGCCTTCAGCCGGGGCGAGCGGCATCTGTCCGTGGTGCACGGCGTGGAGGCGGCGCTGCCGCGGGCGGTCGCGGAGATCCCGTTCAAGGACCGCACCACGCGCCTGCGGTCCCTGCTCCAGGGCCAGATCCCGCCCACGACGGGGTGACGGGGGGAGCGTGCGTCGCACAAGGCGAAGGGCGTCCCAGCGGGGGATCTCCCGGACGGAGATCGGGGGCGCGGGCCTCCTCTGGCGAGCCGGGTACGCCTCACCGCGGCAGCGGGGGGAACATGCGACCGCAAGGTGGCGGGCCGCCCTCGCGGGGCACCTCCCGTGCGGAGTCCGGGGCAGGCGTACTTGGGCGCGCCGGGCGGCCTCCCAGCGGCAGCCGGGGGAGCGTGCGATCACATGGCGGACGCTCGGGCGGGCCCGGCAACGCGGCGAGAGGGGCGCCTCCCAGCGAGAGCTGGGAAGGCGTGCCATCTCATGGCGGACGGACGCCTTCGCGAGGCGTATCCCAGCGGCAGCCGGGGAAGCGTGCGATCACATGCGGAAGGGGCGTCCTCGCGGAGCACCGGGGCGGGCCTTCACGGGCGGGGCGGGTGCGGCCCCAGTCGTAGCCGGGGCGGCGGGCCGGGCTTCGTGGGTACGGCCTCCGGCCGCGGGGGCGCGGCCGGAGGGACCGGGGTGCGGCCGGGTCAGGTCCCCGGGCCCAGCACCTCAAGGTCGTCCTCGTCCTCGTCGTCCAGCTCCTCGTCGAAGACCGAGCTGACGTCGAAGCGGCACACGATCTGCTCCGGATCGGCCTGGTCGAACGGGGCGGACAGCCACTCGCCCGGTTCGGCGGGCTCCTCGACGGCCGCGACCCAGAGGGTCGAGTCGCCCTCCTCCAGGCCGAACTCCTTGTGCCGGGAGGCGATCTCGTCCGGCTCGAACTCGCCGAACACCACGCCGAGCGCGGCATGGACGCTTTCCCCGGCACTGGCACCGGAACCAGCCGCCCCACCGCCCAGGCGGCCGTTGCCGGTGTCGAGGTCCGGATCAAGGTCGACGATGCGCTGGGCCTGCGACAGCAGCCGCTGCGGTTCGACCACCGCGTAGTCCCGGCGGATCAGCACACTGAGCGCGCTGGGTTCATCCGGACCCGCATAGGCGGGCAGGCTGTCGTCGCCCGGGATCTCGAAGGGCGTCACTTCGTCGTAGGTGTCGTAGAGCAGCTCGTCGTACACCTCGGCTGCCGCCGCCAGTTCGTTGAATGCGGCGTAGACGGCCGGGTCGCCTTCCCCCGACCGGCGCTCGACGGCGTCGAGGTGACGGTCCAGTGCGGCTTTCACCGCTTCAGCGGCGGCGCGTACCTCGGCAGCGGATGGCTGCGCAGCATCAGACATAGTGCAGACGCTATCCGTACCAGGGCAGTTCCCGCACAATAGATGCGATGCCGGAATACGAATTCTGCGACGTGTACGTGCCACGCGGGGTGTCCCGCAACGCCGCTACCCGCCTGCTCACGGACCATGCCGAATACGGACACTGGGAGTTGGATCGACTAAGACTCAACCCCGACGGCAGCCGAAGAGTGCGGCTGCGGCGTCGAATCATCCGCCAGCTCCGCGCCACCTGGTGACGCGCTGCGGGCCCCGCATCAGGCGGGGCCCGCAGTGATCGACCGGATCGGACCGGCTCAGACCGGACCATCAGACCAGGTCAGGCGCCCGGGGGCCGGGTGCGGGTCAGCGCCGCGCGGTGCGCGCCCGGCGGTAGAGCACCGTACCGGCGAGCAGCATGCCCGCGGCCGCCGGAATGGCCAGTTCCATCGGTCCGGCACCGGTGTGAGCGAGCTGCTCGCTGCCCGTGAGGTGGGACCCGCCGAGGTTCGCGGCCGGGTCGGCGCCGTGGGATCCGTTCTGGTTCTGCCCGTTCCCGTTGCCGCCGCCGTCGCCGTTGTCACCGTTGTCGCCGGGGGTGTCATCTCCCGGGTTGTTCGGCTGACCGGGGGTGCCGGGGTTGCCAGGGTTACCGGGCTGACCCGGGTTCCCGGGGTTGCCCGGAGTGCCAGGCTCACCCGGGTTACCGGGGTTGCCAGGGTTTCCGGGGTTACCAGGGTTCCCCGGGTTGCCAGGGTTACCGGGGTTTCCCGGATTCCCAGGGTTCCCGGGATTCCCCGGGTTGTTCGGCACGGCCTCGACCACGCCGCAGCCGCCCGAGCTGCTGTTCCCCGCCGCGATCACCCCGATGCCGTTCCCGCACACGTTGACCGGAACGTGCACCGGGGCCTGGATGTTGTTGCCGGAGGCGATCCCCGGCGAGGACTCGGTGCCGCCCTCGGCGGAGGAGCCACCCGCCTGGGAGCTGGAGGTGCCGGACGTGCTGGACGAACTGCCCGAGCCGCCCGAGCCGGAGCCCGCCTGCGACGCCCCGCCGCCGCACTGCGCGTCGTTGAGGAACCCGAGGACGTTCACCGTGTTTCCGCACAGGGTCACCGGCACATGCACCGGAGCCTGGATGTTGTTGCCCGACACCACCCCGGGTGAGTACCCGGCGCTGCCGTTCGCCCCCGAATCGGCTTGTGCGTAGCCCGCGGTCACGGCCAGAACGCCACTCGCCGCCGCTACGGTGATCAGGCCCTTTTTCGCAACCTGTCGCATAACTCTTCGTCTCCCCTGCCGGTGGCCCGGCCGGAACGCGTGCGGGCGGTGTTCGCCCGAACCCCCATGCCCGGACGGCCCCGGAGCGCGTGGCACGCACTCCGGGCCGCCGGGATCACGTTCCGGTGGACCGTGACTCAACGTCACGTGATCGATGCGGTAGTCGCCGAAGGCCGGGGTTCATCGTCCCGCCCCCTTTTCGGCTTCGCGGCCCGGTCACGAGCCGCACACCCCATGTAACGAGGAGGGAGCAATCAAGCTATCAAGCTACGACACCATTCACCCTTTTGTGATGCATTCAGTATGTGTGAACGATTAGGCCATTCAGGCAGGCCTCAGCACTGCCTCAGCACCCGTCGAGGAAGCGGTCCAGGACCCGTACGCCGAACTTCAGCCCGTCCACCGGAACCCGCTCGTCCACGCCGTGGAACATCCCGGCGAAGTCCAGCTCCGGGGGCAGCTTCAGCGGCGCGAAGCCGAAGCAGCGGATGCCGAGGTCGTCGAAGGACTTGGCGTCCGTACCGCCGGAGAGGCAGTACGGCACGGCGCGCGCGATCGGGTCCTCGGCCTTGAGCGCCGTCTGCATGGCCTCGACGAGCGCCCCGTCGAAGGTCGTCTCCAGGGCCTTGTCCGCGTGCACGTCCTCGCGCTTGACCTTCGGGCCGAGGATCCGGTCGAGGTCGGTCAGGAACTCGTCCTCCAGACCCGGCAGGAAGCGGCCGTCCACGTGGGCCGTCGCCTGCCCGGGGATGACGTTGACCTTGTACCCGGCGCCGAGCATGGTCGGCGCGGCGGTGTTCTGCAGCGTCGCCCCGATGAGCTTCGCGATCCCGCCGAGCTTGGCCAGCGTCTCGTCCATGTTGTCCGGGTCGAGCGGGGTGCCGAGCGCGTCGGACAGCTCGTCCAGGAAGGACCGTACGGTCTTGGTCACCCGGATCGGGAACTTGTGCCGCCCGAGCCGCCCGACCGCCTCCGACAGCTCGGTGATGGCGTTGTCGTTGTTGGTCATCGAGCCGTGCCCCGCGGTGCCGTCCACCGTGAGCCGCATCCAGTGCATGCCCTTCTGGGCGGTCTCGATCAGATACAGCCGCAGGTCCTCGTTGACGGTGAAGGAGAAGCCGCCGACCTCGCCGATCGCCTCCGTCACGCCCTCGAACAGGTCCGGATGGTTGTTGACCAGGTGCCGCGCCCCGAACACGCCGCCCGCCTCCTCGTCGGCGAGGAACGCGAGCACGATGTCGCGCGGGGGCTTGCGGCCGGTGCGCAGCCGCTCCCGTACGACGGCGAGCGTCATGGCGTCCATGTCCTTCATGTCCACCGCGCCCCGGCCCCAGACGCAGTCGTCCACGATCTCGCCGGAGAAGGGGTGGTGGGTCCAGTCCTCGGCGTTGGCCGGTACGACGTCGGTGTGGCCGTGGATGAGCAGCGCGGGCCGGGACGGGTCCTCGCCCTCGATGCGGGCCACCGTCGAGGCGCGGCCCTTGCGCGACTCGAAGATCTGCGGTTCGAGCCCCACCTCGGCGAGCTTCTCCGCGACGTACTCGGCGGCGGCCCGCTCACCGGGTCCTGAGTGGTCGGGGCCGTAGTTACTGGTATCGATCCGGATCAGATCACGGCACAGATCGACGACCTCGTCCTCGCCTCTGACCGTTCCGGCTTTCGTCCCGCCCGCTTGCGACTCACTCACGCTGCCTCCTCATCATTCCCTGCCCCCGGGGCGGGTCCACCCGGACCGGCCCGCCGCGGGGCTATCCCGCCATCCTCCACCTCCCGACGCCGCAGCCCAAGGCCGCAATAGGGCTGTCATATCCCGTACACACCGCGTGCCCCCTCGCGCACTCCCCGCCCCCGACCTCACGTGATCGAGCACGCCCGGATGTTTGCTATGGTTTTCCACGTCGGAACGGCCGCAGGCCGGACGGCAGACACCTGGTCCGGGTGGCGGAATGGCAGACGCGCTAGCTTGAGGTGCTAGTGCCCTTTATCGGGCGTGGGGGTTCAAGTCCCCCCTCGGACACGCACTGATGGCCCACGGGCTTCGCGTAAGTGCTGGTCGAGTCTCATCTCGGCCAGCACTTTGTGTTTCCCGGAGTCGTACGTGAGCCGCACCCCGAGCTGCCGATAGATCTCGGCCTTGTCCTCGGGCTCGGCTTGG
This sequence comes from Streptomyces sp. NPDC059850, assembly GCF_042731515.1. Classification (NCBI taxonomy): domain Bacteria; kingdom Bacillati; phylum Actinomycetota; class Actinomycetes; order Kitasatosporales; family Streptomycetaceae; genus Streptomyces; species Streptomyces sp. NPDC059850. Next base: position 19,242 of record NZ_JBHWJI010000040.1, on the reverse strand, counting down.
CGTACCACAGCGGCCAGATCCTTGATCGAGCGGACGAGCCGGGCAATCTCGTCGCGGGACATCCGGGCCCACGCCCCCTTGGATGACGCGCGCAGCTCGGCTTCGGCCCTGGCCCGGCGGGCCTGGGTCTCGGCGATCCACTGGGTGACGACGACGGGGTCGGCGCCCGCTTCGAGGGCGGCGCGGTGGGTGGCGAGCTTGGCGTCGCAGTCGGTGATCACCTTACGGACAGCCGCAACGGCAGCGGTCTCTTGTTCGGGGGCCGCCGCGGTGGTCATGAGGTCGATGGTGTCGTCGAGACGATGTGGGAGGAACACTTTGGCCAGCCAATCGTCGAGGGGCGGGACGACCCAGCTCTCACGCAGGTACACGTTGCGGGGATGCTGGACACGGTTGGCGAGCGCGTACTGGTCGGGAAACCGGCAGCGGTAGTACGCCTGCTCATGTGCCCAGTGGCCCTGCATCTTGCGCTCGCAGGCCGCACAGACGATCGCCCCTCGGAGCAGGTAGGGGTTGCGGGTCCGCTTGATCCCGTGGGCGGGACTGGTCCGGGTGCGGGCTTGGAAGATGTCCTGGACACGGGCGAAGGTGTCATCGTCGACCAGCGGGGTATGGACGATCTTCTTCGAGACGATCCACTTGTCCTGGCTGTTCCAGCGCATGGCGGTCGTGTAGCCGAGGGTGACGTCGTCGATGTCGAGCAGTGCCTCGTGCTTGTGCTGCCGGTTCCAGACTTGGCGGCCGGTGTAGCGGGGATTGCCGAGGATCGCGCGGACGGCGCTTTTCGCCCAGGCGCGGGTGTCACGGTGGGGGTTGCGGGCCCGGTCGTGGGCGGAGGGGCTGGGGATGCCGTCGCGGGTCAGGCCCTCGGCGATGGCGAAGATGCCAAGGCCGCTGAGGAACTCGGTGAAGATCCTGATCACGACCGGGGCGGTGTCCGGGTCGGGTTCGAGGCCGTACAGGCGTTTGCCGTCCTGGGCCTTGGCGGGGTTGGGGTGCGGGCCGAGGTCGACGAGCCGGTATCCGTACGGGGGTCTGCCGCCGAGGTAGCGGCCTTCCATGAGGGCTTGGGAGGCCATGGCGGCGTGCACGCGGACCTTGATGCGGTTGCGCTCGCCCTTCGACATGCCGCCGAAGACCGACATGATCAGGTCGTGGGCCTCGTTGTCCGGATCGATGGGACCGCCCACCTCCGGCACCCACAGCGGCACGCCGTAGTGGACGAAGAGCGGGAAGGTGTTGCCGAACTGGCTGCCGTAAAAGGCTCGCTGGGGCTCACCGATCACCACCGCGTCGAACCCGCGGCGGCTGTCGGCGAGCGCGGCCAGCAGCGCAGCCGCCCGGGGACGGCGTTTCCAGGGCAGGGCGCGGCTCTGGCCGACGTCGAAGTGCTCGGCGACGATTTTCCCACCCGCGGGTTCGATCAGAGCCTGGGCCCGGTTCAGCTGCCATAGACGCGAGGCTTCCGGGTCCTGCTGGTCCTCGGTGGAGACACGCCCGCAGAAGGCGAACAGCATCCTGCGGTCGGCAGCCGGCACGGGTGAAGGCGCGGGCCGGTCTCTTCGGAGCCATGGAAGCGGACGGTCGTCATCAGCCATCGGGGCACCCTCTCGACCCGTGGTGGTCCTGGTGGACCACCACCGATAGCTGCGCCTCTTCCAGAGAGCCAGCCCGCCCGGCGTGGCGGGTGAGGATCCGCAACAGGACCTCGGCTGCCGGCCGTGTCAGCGTCGGGCCATCAGGCGGGAGAACTACTTGGAAGCCGTCCGGGGGTGCTTCGCCGCCGCTTCGGGAGTCGCGGCGGCGCCCGCCTCGTTGGGAGCGGCCACCGGCGATTCGGCAGCCAGGGACGCGAACTCGTGTGCTGGCGTCGGCGCATGAACCGCCGCTGGGGTGGGGCGAGTCGATGTGGCCGCCGTGGGCGGCCTGGATGCTCACCCCGGAACACAGGCCGCCCATCCGCGGGCCGTCGCCATCGCCGTGGTCGTCACGGTGCACGCTGCCGCCCGGCTGGTACCGGTTCACCCGCTGCTCCGTCTGTCCGCCCGCCGATAGCCGCAGTGGTCTGTCGTCAGCCGAGTGGGGTGCTGCACGCGGCTGGTGCAGGGGGCCCTCCGGGACACGTCGGGGTGCGCCGCAGAGGGGTCGGGCCGGGTGAAGACCAGCACGTCTTCGTGTTGGACGAGGTGGAGGGGGATGCCCTGGCGGCGGGCGTCGCCGACGTTCTTCATCTGGAAGAAGGAGGGTCGGGCGATGAGTCGGTTGTCGCGGATACCGGCGAGGAGGGCGACGCAGCGCTCAGTGGGGATCAGTCCTGCGGTGCGTCCGGCGGCAAGGACGGCAGAGGGAAGATCGATGAGTTCGCCGCGTGACCGCCAGGGCCGGGTGGTGACGACGGCCGTGCCGCCGGGACGCAGCATGGTGTGGCACTGGGTGAGGATCTGGGTGAACGCGTCCAGGAGGTGATCCGTGGAGACGTGGGCGAGGTTGTGCGGGTCGCGGCTGTAGCGGTAGTCCCGTTTGACCACGCCCCTTTCTCCGGTTTCGCGGGTGGAGCGGACCTGGCCATGGACCGATCGCCCGTACGGGGGTGAGGTGACGACCAGCGCGATCGTCCCGTGGTGGTGGGCGTCGATGAGCTGGGTGAGACGGCGGGCGTCGCCGCACACCACGTGCCCGCTGCCGTGTCCGGTTCGCCGCACGGTGCGGGCGATGTTGGCGCGTGCGAGCCGGGCCCAGCGGGACTCGTACTCGACTCCGAGGGCGGGGCGGCCGAGGCGGAGGGCTTCGACCAGGGTGGTGCCGATGCCGCACATCGGGTCGAGGACCGTTTCCCCCGGCCGGGTGTAGGTGCGGATGGCGTGGGCGGCGATCGCGGGCAGCATCTTGGCCGGGTGCGCGTTCGAGCCGGACACGTAGCGGCCGGCGCGCTGGGCGGGGGCGGAGGTGGGCGCGGTGTTCCACACCGATTCCCGGACAGACATGACGTACTCCTTGTCTACGCGCTGGCGATGGCGGACAGGACGAGCAGGTCGGAGTGGATCAAGCCGGGCGGAGCGCCCTCGATCGGTGTGGGCTCGATGCGGTCGCCACTGGGGTGGCCGTGGACGATCACGATGTGCTGCAGGTAGGAGAACCCGGCGGTGCGTGCTGCGGCGATCAGAGGGCCGAGGGGGTCGGTCAAGCGTCCGGCGTCGCGGCGCTGGCGTGCCGCGAGCAGTAGGAGTCCGTCGCCGGGGAGGAGGCGGTGGGCGCGGTGGAAGAAGCCCGGCCAGCCGTTCTCCATCGCCCCGGGCATGTCGTCGGCGTTGGGGAGCAGCGTGTCGTCGGGGGCCGGGAGGGTGTCGGGGTGCAGTTCGGCGAGCAGTACCGGCCCCCGGCTGGGGCGGCTGGCGCCACTGGGGTCGGTGGCGTAGGTGACAGAGCGGGTGCGGGCGTCCATGCCCGGTCCCGTGTCGTGGATGCGGATCGTGATCAGAGGCGCGGGCACGTGCCCGGGGCGGTGGGAGAACTCGGCGCGGATCCTGTCGATCGCCCACACCGGCAGCACGCCCTCGGGGGCGGGCACGTGCTCCGGGTCGTTCGGGTTGGGAAGCCAGATGGTGGTCGGCAGCGGGCGGGAGGCGCTGGAATTGCTGGACGCGCTTCGGCGGTCGTGAGCCTTGGGCATCGGGTGGCGGCACCCGGGTAGGGGATCCGGCCGTCTGGTGCTGACGTGATCAATAGAGATTCCGCGGGTGGCTCTTTGCCGTCTTCTGCGGCCGCTTCGATCTCCTGCACGCCCTGGCCGTTACGTCCGCGCGGGCGCTGCGCCGGGCAGTGAACCACCTAAAAGCCCAGGTAGACGGTGCTGCGAGCCGGTCGCGAGCCACTGGCGAACCACCTCAGCCTCCTCATTCATCGCCGCTTCGCCAATGCCTGCCCTGCTGCCAGGAATCCCGCGCGACGCATCGCAGACGGACTCCGCACGAATCCGCGTAGTGATTCCGGCACCCCCTCACTCGCACGGGACACCGAGGGTGGGCGCTGAATGGTCCGGAGACGTCTTCAAGATTTTTTAGTTCGATTCTCGCTGAGGAGCTGCGAGCACCGATCCTGCTCGCAGCAGGCGGGCCAGACGTGGGCCATCGCACGGGGCGGGCCATGCGGCGGGGTGTTGTCCGGTGGTGGGGCGCGGGTGGGTCTGTGCTGGCGCGGCGGGGTGAAAGGGCTGGCGGCGGAAGTTGTCCGAACCCCCATCTCGCAGGAGACCGCCATGTACCACCGTCCTGTCGCCCGCTGCCCGCACACGACCACGCTATCGCCGCTGGAGGAGCTGGAGCAGTCCTTCCTCGCCCTGGCCCGTACCGCCACACCGCTGACCATGCCCGCACGCCTGGTCTGTGACGAGCCGTCGGAAGAGGTGTGGCCGGTGGATCAGATCCGTGTCCGACTGGCTCATCCCAGCACCCGGCCCGAGTTGCGGGCACTGACGTGGGGCGAGGTCGTGCGTCGTGCGCACGACCTCGGTGAGCCGTGGCCGGTGGTTGCGATGGCTATGACGATTCCGGTGCTGCGCCGGATGCTGTCCCGCTTGGCCCGTCCAGCTCATCTGGAGCGTCAAGAAGTCGAGCAGGAAGCTCTCGCCGCGGTCGCGGTCGCCCTTGCGGAGGTGGATGCGAGTGATCCAGGGGTGGACCGAGAGCTGTTCGCGGCGGCTGACCGCGCGGTTCACCGTCTGGTCTACGCGGCTCGCCGCCGCGGTGAGCGGGAGGCGGGCGAGCTGATGGTCCATCTGGGACGCCTGCGCACCCGTGCAAGCGTCGAGGACATGGAGGGCTCGATGGTGTCGGATGAGTACCAGGTGTTGGCTCGCGCGGTACGGGCCCGGGTCGTGGACTTGGCCGAGGCGCAGTTGATCGCCCGTACCCGGCTGCACGGTGAGTCGATGGGGGCGCTCGCCGGCGAGCGTGGGGTGAGTATGCGTCAGCTGTACCGGCATCGCTCCGCTGCCGAACAGCGCCTGGCTTCTCACCTGCGTCATCAGGCTGAGTAAGGAGCCATACGAGGGACGTCCGGCGCTGGGGCGTCAACGCTCCGGCGCCGGATTCTCTATCAGAAGGCAGACGGGGCCGCTTCCGATTTCCTGGATCGGAAGAAGCTCCGGGGCCTGGCAGGGGCCGTTGCCTCAACGCTCCTGTGCTGTCGGGCCGTGTGCTGGGTGGGGTGTGCGCTCCGTCTCGTGCTGACACCCCGAGAACCATCCGGTAGCCGCCGAAGGAGGCCGGCCCCGGGCGAAGGATCTGGCTCACCCCCACCCAGCTTCCCGCTTGCCTTTCGTTGTTCTTGTGCCTGATGGAGGTGTCCTGCCATGTTCAGCCGCTTCCGTCGGCCGCCCGGCGTACGTCACGTCGCGCGCGGTGGGGTTCCAGTGGTGTTCACCGCGGTGATGACGGCCGTAGTGCTGTTGGCGGATCCGCCAGCGGTGTGGGCCGTGGCCACGATCCCGCAGGTGATCTCGAATTTGCGGGACTGGATCGTGGGACTGCTGACCGGGTTGGCCACGCTCTTCCTCACCTTCGGCGGTCTGCGCTACCTCATGGCCGGCGGTGACCCGGGGGAGGTCGAAGCCTCCAAACGGGCCCTGAAGGCCGCAGCGGTCGGATACGGGCTGGCGATGCTCGCCCCCGTCGTGGTGGGGGTCTTGCAGCAGATCGTGGGCGTGGATGGCGGCGGACAATGACCCGCACCGGCTACCTCCTCTCCACCCTGTTGCTGACGTCCATCGGGCTCGTCATCGGTGCCGGGCCGCCTACCGCGCCGGTTGCCCATGCGGTATCCCTGCCGGAAGCGACTGCCCGAGTGCCTGGTGTGCCAGCTGACCCGGAGCCGCAGCCCGGGCCCGCTGCCAGCGCCTCCGCGCCTGGGGCGGCTCCTGCCCGGCCTCGAGCCACGCCGGGGCCGAGTCCCGTGCCCGGCCGCCCGTCGCACAAGCCCTCGCGGCACCCGAAGCTGGAGCCCGCTCCTGGGCCGACGCCGCCTGCCTGCAAGGTCACCGGCGGCGACTGTTCTCCCGCCGGCTGGGGTCTGGACGGGCTCATCGACATCCCCGGCATGATCGTGAACGCGATCACTTCCTTTCTGGGGACGATCGTCGAGCAGATCATGAAACCCGCGCGAGAACTGCTCGCCGACACTCTGCTTGCCACACCCGATGTCACCCGGCACGCGGACCTGAAGCGACTGTGGGCCGGGGCACTGGAGATCACGGCTGGGATCTACGTACTGTTCGTGGTCGCGGGCGGGATCACGGTGATGGGCTACGAGACCGTCCAGACCCGGTACGCGCTCAAGCAGATTGCCCCGCGTCTGCTGACCGGGATGATCGCCTCGGCGATGTCTCTGACCGTGATGGGCAAAACCATCACGCTGGGCAACGCCCTCTCCCACGCGATCATGGGTCTGGGTATGGCGGATGCCGGGCAGGGACTGGTCGAACGCGTCCTTCCTTTCGCCCTGTTCGGCACCACCGGGCTGAAGATCTATCTGCTGATTCTCGCGATCGTGCTGCTCGTGCTGGTCCTGGCCGTGCTGATCGGATTCGTGGTGCGGGTCACGGTCATGGCCCTGCTCGCCATTTCCGGCCCCCTGGCGTTGGCCTGCCACGCCCACCCGCTCACCGCCCCGGTGGCACGGCTGTGGTGGCGTGGCCTGGCCGGATGCCTGGTCATCCAGGTCGCGCAGTCCATGACCTTCATCGTCGCCCTCAAACTGTTCTTCGCCCCCGGCGCCACCGCGCTGGGGATCACGTACTCCGACCAGCTGGGCACGATGCTGGCCGGGCTCGCCCTGTTCTGGGTGCTGTTCAAGATCCCCGGCTGGACGATGCAGGTCGTCTTCCGGGCCACCCCGATCCACAACCCCCACGCGCCCACCGCGGTACGCCTCCTGCGGACCCTGGCCCTGTACCGGCTCATGGATCGATATCTCCCCGGCACATCCCTACTGCGTCGCGGCCCCGGTAGAGGCGGCGGACCAACTGGCGGCGGGCCCGCCGGTCGCGGCGGTGGCCCCGCGCCACGGCCAGGGCCCGGGCTCGCCCCTGGTTCGCGACCGGGCCGCGTCCGGCTCGGTCCTGGCTCGGCCGGTCCGAGGAGCGGGACATCAGGTTCGGGACCTCGAGCGGGCGCTGACTCTCCTGGACAGGGTGGTTCTTCGGGCCCCGCAGGTTCATGGGCGGCCCGAGCCGGAGGCCCGGTGACCGGCTCGGCAGCAGCGCTCACGCTCCCAAGGGGACCGGCGGGCCGCCTGAGTGCCGGCTCGCGGGCGGCCTCACCTGGTACGTCTCGGCAGAAGGGTCCGCTCACCGTGGTCCATCCCGCACAGGCGCGCCGCCGGCGGCAGCTGACGCTGCCCGTGGCCGCGCAGCGCGTCCCCACCCGTACGCCGCGGCCGGTCCAGACCTGGCTGCCGATCCGGGCCGAGCGCATCCCGCGACCGCACGCTGCGGCCAGCGGCTCGGCCTCCCGGCCTTCCACACGACCGCCCGTCGGCCCGGCCGTTCCGCGGATGGCCTCGCGGCAGATGGTGCTGCGGATTCCGGCCGAGCGGGTGCGTTCCCGGCCGGTGCGTCCCGTGCAGTTGCGACTGCCTCTCGAACCACCCCGGAGGTGAATGTTCATGACAGATGTGAACGACGACGGTGTCGCCGTGACCCGGATTCCCGCGGATATCGCGCGCCCTGACCGCGTCCTGGGTCCGCTCACCGCGCGGCAGACCGCGATCCTGGCCGGGTGCGTGCTGGTGCTGTACGGCGGGTACTGGCTCGCGCGGCCGTTCATGCCGCCGCTGGCGTATCTGGTCATGGTGCTGCCCGTGGCCGGAGCCGTCACCGCGATCGCGGTGGGCGCCCGGGAGGGCATCGGCCTGGACCGTTTCCTCCTCGCCGCCCTCGTCCACGCCCGTGCCCCCAACCGGCGAGTGCACGCTCCGGAAGGCGTGCCCGCTCTGCCCGAGATCGTGAACAAGACGTTGGGCACGGCATCCGGACCGATGCCGGTGCCGGTGCGGATGCCGTGTCGTGGTGTCGGCCCAGCGGGGACAGTGGATCTGGCCGGGCAGGGGCAGGCGGCGCTGGGGACCTGCTCGCCGGTCAACTTCGACCTGCACAGCGGTGCTGAGCAGCAGGGCCTGGTCGCGGCGTACGGGCGCTGGCTCAACTCGCTGACCGGCCCGACCCAGCTCCTGCTCCGCTGTCACCGCACCGACCTCATGCCTCTGGTCGACCAGCTCCACCACTGTGCCCCGGCCCTACCGCACCCGGCGCTGGAGCGGGCGGCCCGCGCGCACGCCGACTACCTTGCCCACCTCGCCGGGACAGGGGGCCTGCTGACCCGCCAGATCGTCCTTGTCGCACGGGAAGCAACATCGCCGCGGCGGGCCCGGCCTTCGGCCTGTAGCGGGCGGGCCGTCCAGCGCCTCCAGGAAGCGGCTCGCGGGCTCGCTCCCGCCGGCATCAGCGTCACCTCACTCGACCAGGAGCAGACCACGGCACTGATCACCGCTGCCTGCAACCCCGATCCCCCCATCCCGCCGCTCGCTACGGAAGCGCAAGGAGACGAGGCATGATCCTTCGTTCCCAAAACCGGCGCCGCCCGGACCACGAGGTCGTCCGGGCCGGAGAACTGCTGCACCTTGCGGGCCCGGAGGCTCTTGAGGTGCATGCCCGCACCCTCGCGATCGGGGGCCATGTGGCCTGCTCGCTGGTCGTGACCGGCTACCCGGCCGAGGTCAACCCCGGCTGGCTGGCACCCCTGCTCGCCTTCCCTGGGCACCTGGACATCGCACTCCACATCGAACCGGTCCCGAACCCGGTCGCGGCGGCCGGGCTGAAGAAGCAGCGTGCCCGACTGGAATCCGGCCGCCGGGGCGCATTCGACAAAGGGCACCTGGACAACCCGGAGGTCGAAGCCGCCGCTGCGGACGCGGCCGACCTCGCCTACCGGATCGCCCGTGGTGAGGGAAAGCTCTTCCACGTCGGCCTGTACATGACCGTCCAAGCCGCTGACGAGGAGACCCTGGTGGAGCAAGTCGCCGCCGTCAGGGCGGTCGCGGAGTCACTGCTGATGACGGTCGCACCGACGACGTACCGGGCATTGCCCGGCTGGCTGGCCACGCTCCCGCTGGGCATCGACACGCTGAAGATCCGCCGCACCTTCGACACCGCGGCGCTCGCCGCCTGTTTCCCCTTCGCCAGCCCCGAGCTGCCCACCCCTGCGGGCGAGGCCGGAGCGGGGTCGCAGGTGCTGTACGGGCTGAACGCCGTCTCCGGCGCGCCGGTGTTGTGGGACCGCTTCGGGTGCGACAACTACAACTCGGTCACCCTCGCCCGCTCCGGGGCGGGCAAGTCCTACCTGGCCAAGCTGGAGCTGTTGCGGCTGCTGTTCACCAGGGTCACCGCCTCGGTCATCGACCCGGAAAACGAATACGTACGCCTGGCAGAGACCGTCGGCGGCAACGTCGTCGCGCTCGGCGCCGACGGAGTACGCCTGAACCCCTTCGACCTCCCTCGCCACGACCAGGCCGACGACGGTGACGACGTTCTGACGCGACGCGTGCTGTTCCTGCACCGCTTCCTGGCAGTGCTCTTCGGCACCGAGGCGAAGGGAGCGGAGGAAGCCGCGCTCGACCGGGCGCTCCTACGCACCTACGCCCGGGCGGGGATCACAGCGGATGCCCGGACCTGGAGCCGGAACCCACCGGTACTTGCCGACCTCGCGGAGGTTCTTGACGAAGACGGGAGCGAGGCGGCCGCCGGGCTGGTGGAGCGGCTCGCGCCGTATGTCACCGGTTCGCATTCCTGTGTCTTCAACGGCCACAGCACAGCGAGCACCTCCGGGCATCTCACGGTTTTCGCGCTCCGGCAGCTGCCGGAGGAGATCAAGGCTCCGGCGATGCTGCTCGCCCTGGATGCCATCTGGCGCCAGGTCACCGACCAGGGCAGGAGCGGCAAACATCTGGTGATCGTGGACGAGGCATGGCGGCTGCTGGGCGACGAGACCGGGGCACGCTTCCTGTTCCGGATGTCCAAGGCCGCTCGCAAGAACTGGACGGGGCTGGCCGTCATCACTCAGGACGCAGATGACGTCCTCGCCTCGCCACTGGGAAGGGCGGTGGTGGCGAACGCGGCGACCCAGATTCTGCTCCGGCAGGCCCCACAGGCGATCGACACCATCAGCGAGTCATTCCGGCTCTCTCATGGCGAGCGGGAGTTCCTGCTGTCGGCCGCGCGGGGCGAGGCGTTGCTGCTGGCCGGGGAACGCCGCAAGGTCGCTGTGATTTCCGTGGCCGCGCCGGGTGAGCACGAGATCATCACCACCGACCCCGGAGAACTCGCCGCCCAGCAGTGGACCGAGGACACCGATCCCGACGCCACCGCTGCCCACGATCTCGACGACGAGACGTGGAACCAATGACCCCCACCGCGCTCGTCGCCGGGACAGTACCCCATGGCCCGGTGGTGGACTTCCTCACCGACCCCGCTGCCTTCTGGGCCTCCGCTACCCGAACGGTTCTCGGCTGGGCCGTCCCGTACACGCCTGTGCTCGTACCGGTCGCGACGGCGGTCGCCGTGTGCGTCACCACCGCCTGCGGCCGGATGCGACGCAGACGCCAGCAGCGCTTCGCCGACGACGCACGCTGCGTCGAAATCCTCGCCCCGCCCCAGATCCCCGGCAAGGGAGGTGACGTTCTATGGGCGCAGCTCGCGGGTTTGCTCCGGCCGTGGTGGCGACGCCTCACCGATGGCCAGCCACATCTGGGGTTCGAGTACGCCTGGTCGCCGGCGGGACTGGCGATCCGCTTGTGGGTGCCGGGGACAGTGCCACTGGGATTGGTACGCCGGGCGGTGGAAGCGGCCTGGCCCGGAGCCCACACCCGCGTCCAAGAACCACCGGAGCTCATCCCGCCTGGCCATGTGGTGACCGCAGGGCGGCTGCGTCCGGCCCGGCCGGAGGTGCTGCCGCTGCGCACCGAGCACGCGGCCGACCCACTCCGGGCCCTGCTCCAGGCAGCCACCGCCATGAGCGAGGGCGAGACCGCGCTCGTGCAGATCCTCGTCCGCCCGGCAACCGGAGCCGCTGTGCGGCGGGCCCGACGGGCCGCGCGACGGTTGAAGGCCGGAAGCTCGACCCCTCGGCTGCCCTCGCTCGGCGCGCTCCTGCTGCACCGGCCACAACCGGTGCTGGCCCAGCGGCAGGACGTCGAGCACGGTGCCGCGGTCCGCCAGTCCGCCGCCAAACTCACCGGCCCCCAATGGCACACGACCATCACCTATGCCGCCACCTGCACACCTGAGGAAATGCGGGCCCGGGATGTAGTGCGGGGGCGTGCGCACGCACTCGCCTCCGCGTTCGGCCTGTACGCGGAGCACAACTGGCTCGCCCGCACCCGACTCGCCCGCCCCGAGCGATGGCTGGAGGGCCGGGTCTTCCCCCAGCGCGCGGCGCTGCTGTCAGTCCCGGAACTGGCGGCCCTGGCCCATCTGCCCGTGGATGCGGACGCCCCCGGAGTACGGCGTGCGGGAGCCCGCTCGGTCCTCCCACCACCCACGGTCCCCGAGCCGGCCCCCGGCGCCGGAGTCAAGCCCCTCGGCCGCTCCGACACCGGCGCCCGCCGCCCGATCGGTCTCGCGGTCCCGGACGCCCGCCACCACGTCCATCTCATGGGCGCCACCGGCTCCGGCAAATCCACCCTCGTCGCCCACCTTGTCCTCGACGACGTCCGCCACCACCGGGGCGCGATCGTCATCGATCCCAAGGGCGATCTCGTCACCGACCTCCTACACCGCCTGCCCGACACCTGTGCCGACCGCCTCGTCCTCATCGACCCCGACGACTCCCATGCCCCGCCGTGCCTGAACGTCCTCGACGGGGCGGACATCGACGTGGTCGTCGACAACATCACCGGCATCTTCCGCCGCATCTTCACCGCCTTCTGGGGACCGAGAACCGACGACGTCATGCGCGCCGCCTGTCTCACCCTCCTCAAACACCGCGCCCACAGCGGCCAGCTGGTCACCCTCGCCGACGTGCCCCGCCTCCTGGGCGAGCCCGCGTACCGCCTGCGCCTGATCCCGACCATCAAAGACCCCGTCCTCCGCGGGTTCTGGGCCTGGTACGAGTCCATGTCCGAACCCTCCCGGGCGGCCGTGGTCGGCCCGGTGATGAACAAGCTGCGCGCCTTCCTGCTGCGCGACTTCGCCCGCCGCACCATCTCCGCCGGGCCCTCCACCTTCGACCTCGCTCAGGTCCTCGACGGCGGAATTCTCCTGGCCCGCCTGCCCAAGGGAGCCCTGGGGGAAGAGACCGCGCGGCTGCTCGGCTCGTTCATCGTCGCCGGCACCTGGCAAGCAGCCTCCGCCCGCGCCCGCACCCCCGAACACCAGCGCATCGACGCATCCCTCTACGTGGACGAGGCGCACAACTTTCTCACCCTGCCCTACCCGCTGGAGGACATGCTCGCCGAAGCCCGCGGCTACCGCCTGTCCATGACACTCGCCCACCAGCACCTCGCCCAACTCCCACGCGACCTGCGCGAAGGCATCTCCGCCAACGCCCGCAACAAGATCTTCTTCAACACCTCCCCCGAAGACGCCACCGCCCTGGAACGCCACACCCTCCCCACCCTCACCGCCCACGACCTCGCCCACCTCGGCCCCTACCAAGCCACCGCCCACCTGCTCACCGCCGGCGCCGCGACCCCAGCCTTCACCCTCACCACCCGCCGCCTCCCACCCCCCGTCCCCGGCCGCGCCACCGACCTCCGCACCGCCGCAGCAGCCCGTACCCACACCCGAACCACCCGCCCCTGACCACCCGATCCGCCGCGCGCCCTCTTTCCGCTCACCCGGCCTTTCCGACTGATGCCTTGGTGGTGATCTGCCATACCTGCTCTGCCCCGCCCTTCCTCCGGGCCCGGCTCGCGTTACACCGCGCGCGCCGCCCTCACCCGGCCCCGGCCCACACCAGCACGGCACCGCACGGACCCCGCCGCCCTCACCCGCAGCCTCACCGCCCGCGACCTGTGGATCACCGCCATGGTCCACGAACACCGCGTCCTGACCACCCCACAGATCGCCCGCCTCGCCTTCACCAGCCAACGCTCCGCCCAGCGCCGCCTGCGCGTGCTCCACCACCACGCCGTCCTGGACTCCTTCCGCCCCCTGACCCAGCACGGCTCCTCACCCGAGCACTACACCCTCGGCCCCACCGGCGTCAGCGTCATCGCCGCCCACGCCGGATGCGAACCCGCGGCTCTCGGCTGGCGCCCCACCACCACCGGCCGCATCGCCTACTCCCCATCCCTCGGCCACGACATCGGCGTCAACGAACTCCTCACCCACCTTGCCGCCCCCACCCCAAACGCCACCCACGGCCACCTCACGGTGTGGCTGTCCGAACGGTCCTGCGCCAGACGCTGGGACGACATGATCCGCCCCGACGCCTACGCCCACTGGCATACCCCTACCACCACCGACGCCGACCACCCAAGCCTGTTGCCGTTCTTCCTCGAATACGACACCGGCTCCCAGCCCCTGCCCCGCGTCGAAGCCAAACTCGCCGGCTACGCCAACTTCACCACCTCCACCAACACCCGCCCCGCCCTCCTCATCCACACCCGCACCGCCTCCCGCGACCGCGCCCTCCGCCACCGCCTCACCCAACCCGCCCACGACCTGGGTTTGTGCGTGGCGACCTCCTCGGCGGACTTCACCACCCACACCCCGTGGGGCCCGTGGTGGGCACCCCTGCACCCCGCAGCCCCCCGCACCACCCTCACCGGTCTCACCACCCACTGGCCCGACCTCACCCCGGCCACCATCGACCCCACCGACGCCGACACAGCCCTCACCCTCCCCACCTCACCCCGGCCACCCACGACGCCGGATGGCCGATGAGCCTGCTCGCCAAGACGACCATCGGGATCGGCTGCGCCCTCATCGCCCTCCCCTTGCTCGCCGGCGTCGCGGTCGCCGCACTTCTCAGCTCCCTCATCCCCGACTCCAGCGGCAGCACCACCGCCCCGGGCAGTAACGCGCCGCGGGACATCCCTGCGAGCATGCTGGCGCTGTATCAGCGCGCGGCCCTTGAGTGCCCGGGCCTGTCCTGGACGATCCTCGCCGCCATCGGCAAAGCCGAGACCGACCACGGACGCCACCCCACCATGCGATCCTCCGCCGGGGCCGTGGGACCGATGCAATTCCTGCCGTCCACCTTCAAGTTGTACGAGGATCCGGTACCAGCCGGTGGACGCAGACCTCCGACGCCGTGGGATCCGGTCGACGCGGTGTTCGCCGCAGCCCGACTGCTGTGCACGCACGGCGCCCGACACCACAAGAACATCGAGCAGGCGATCTACGCCTACAACCACTCCCACACCTACGTCGCAGACGTTCTACGCATCGCACACCGCTACGCCACCGCCCTCCCCACGACCTCCGCCGTCGGCCCGGCGGTGGTGGCCTTCGCCCGCCGCCAGCTCGGAACCCCCTACGTCTGGGGCGGTGACGGGCCCGCCGAAGGCGGCTTCGACTGCTCCGGCCTCACCAAAGCCGCCTACGCCACCGCCAACATCAACCTCCCACGCGTGGCACAGACCCAGTACGACGCCGGCCCGCGCCTCCCCGCCGGAACACTCCTCCTGCCGGGCGACCTGCTGTTCTTCGGCACTGGTACGCGGGCTGTCACGCACGTCGGTATCTACAGCGGCCGCCACCGCATGATCGACGCACCTCATCCCGGCGGCACCGTCCGGGAAGCCCTCGTCGACCTGACCAGCCCCACCTATCAGGGGGCGACCCGACCGAGCCGCCGCGGTGCGCGGTGAACACACAACCCACCGCTGCCGAGATCGACACCCTGCTGCGCGCGCTCGTCCGCATCCTGGCCGGCGTCGCCGCCCTCGCCCTCGTCTTCACCGCCGTCAACGTCACCCTCTTCGCCGTCGACCACCACATCCCCTGGCCGATCGCCCTCCTCCTCGACCCGATGGTCGCCCTCACCCTCACCACCGTCCTCTACGCCGACGCACGCCTCGCCGCCTGGAACATCCCCCCACCACGCTGGTCCACCGCCCTGCGCTGGTCCGCCGGCATGGCCGCCACCGTGATGAACACCTGGACCTCCCTCTGGCCCGACGACCACATCGGCTGGCCCCGCCACGCCGACCCCGCCGGCGTGCTCCTCCACGCCGTACCGCCCCTGCTCCTCATCGGCCTGACCGAAACCGTCGCCGCCTACCGCCGCTGCACCTCCCAGACACACCCGCACCCCACCACCGCACCCCACAACAACCAACCCGAGGAACACCCCGGAAACACCCCAGGAGCACCCGCACCCCCCGCTCCACCACCATCCGAGCGCACCGATGACGAAGGTGGCGGCCCGACAGCGGCCACCACGCGCCACGACAGCCCCCAACCCACCCCCGATGGGCCGCGGGACCAGCCCGATGGGCACAGCCGCGCAGACGCCGATCTGTACGCCCGGGCTCTCGCACTGGATCTCGCCGCTCGCGAACGCACCGGGCTGCCGATCAGCATCCGCCAGCTCCGCCGCCACCTGCACCTGGGCCAACACCGTGCCCGCGAGCTCCGCACCCGGCTCGATACCGAACGCACCCCGGGAGCACCCGCACCTCACCCCGCACCCGAAACCGCACCCAGCGGGCCGCTCCAAGAAGCACCCGCCCGGGGGACGGGAGCGGCTTGACTAGTCGGTCACCACAGAGCGTCCATAGTCGTCGCCGCGGATCCATCGCGTAGGCCACGCGCCGCGAGCACCCCGGCCGGGGCTCTCCACACCCAACCACCCCACACGGGAGACCCCACCATGCCAACCACCACCAACACCGACCACACCACACCCACTCCCAACCAGCCCGACCCCGCTCAGCTGTCCGGCGCCAACGCCGCCGTATGGGCCGCACTGAACAACCACCCCGGCGCCACCAGCACCACCCTCGCCCAGACCGCCGGTGCCGGCCGGTCCACCGTGACCAAGGCCCTCCGCCACTTTGAACAGACCGGCCTCGCCCGCCGCGAAAGCGCCACCCCTGTAGGCAGCGGCCGCCCCGTCAACCACTGGTACCCCACCCCCACACCCGACCCGGACACCAGCACCTCGCCGGACACGACGGACGAACCGCCGACCGCTGACGACAACAGCCACGAGACGCCCACCGAGCACGACAACCACCCCACGCCCGCAGCAGAACCGCCCGCACCCGAGAACGGCACACCAGAACACGACGACCGTGATCAAGAAGAGGAGCGGGATTCCGCGAACGCACCCTCGCAGGGAGCAGAAAGCGACGATGCGCCGACGCCCGCGGCCGAGCCTCCGACAAGCGAGGCCGTCTCGGAGGTCACAAAGACGGAGGAGACCCAGCCGACCGTCAACCAGAGCGGCTACCGGACCCGCCTCGCCCCTGGCGCCCTGCGCCAGATGGTCGTGGACCACCTCACCGCCCACCCCGACGAGACGTTCACGGCCACCCGCATCAGCCGGATCATCGAGAAGAGCTCCGGTGCCATCGCCAACGCCCTGGTCACCCTGACCAAGCAGGGCATCACCGAGCAGGCCACCGAACGCCCACGCACCTACCGACTCACCACCACACCCAGCAGCGACCAGACATAGACCGGCACGGATCATCCAGCATGGCCGGGTGCCGCCCCGCGAGCAGGGCGGCACCCGGCCATGCTGTCGCTCCACGCGTTCCTCGGGCCCGAGCCGTCGCCTCGGACGAGCAGCCGCCCTTCCGTGGCGGCCGCCCGGCGCTCTGCGCAGCCGCGAGTCCTGTCGGGGCCGGAGGCTCACCGGCCGATCGAAGAAAGAGCGGCAAGGCACAGGGTGAGGCTTGCGGCGAACGTAACGCCGCTGCGAGCAAAAGCCGCTGGAATCGTGGCACCGTCCCAGCACGCCAAGGCGAAGGAGATCGCCGCGACAACGATGGAGAACAGCACGGCCACAGCCAGGACGAGGAACAAGAAGGCCGCAGATGTATGGTCCATGAAGGCACCGCCTGAATCGTGTTGTACCGGTGGAAGAAAACAACGATCCCTGGGCAGAAAGGGCTGGCGGACCGGTTGGATGTATCTCCGGGGACAACAGGGGTTGTCCGCCGGACAACTGAGGGGGACGGTACATGGGCGGCACGAGGAACCGACCAGGGCGACCCTGGGCACCGTCCCGGGGATCGTGCACCGAGATCAATAGGCTCGTAGAACTGGTGCGATCCTGGATCGACGAGTCCGCGGTTCCGGTGAGCCAGCTACATCGGCAGCTCACACCGGACCATTTCACGACCCGCGCGGTGCCCGAGCTGCGTCGGCTGCGTGACCTGCTGGCCGGCGACGGGCTGGAATGGGACGTGGTCGAGGCTATGGCCGACGTGTGCTTTCCGAACGAACCGGGCGACCAGTGCGGGCCACGTCTTGAGGCAGCGAGAGCGTTATGGGACCAGGCACAAACCAGCCCCACACCGCTCGCGGGGGCGCAGGAACTGGTGCTCGCCAGGGAACTGCTGGCGGCCAAGGACCGCACGATCGAGATCTACCAGGAGATGCAGCGGCTCCAGACGGCCTACGAGGCGAGCGAACGGGGCCGGTACCAGGCGTTGCAAATCGCCACGCTGCTCTTCGCGATGCTGGGGCAGGCCCAGGCGAAGGCCACAGAACTGAAGCGCCGGGCCGATGCCCTGCAGCCGCTGTCGGCCCGGCATCTGGACGAGCGCACGCGGTTGGATCTACGACTTTCCCGGGCACAACATCAGCAGACGGAGCTGAGTGAACAGCTCTCCCGCGCCGAACGGGAACGCGACATCGCCCAGCAGGTAGCCGACCATGCGGCCCGCCGAATCCATACGCTGGAAGACGAACTTGCCGAGCTGCGCTTCCGGACGGGACATGACGACCCGACTCTGCTGCCGGGAAACTCGACCACATCGTTGCTCCAGCCCGATCTAAACGCCACCAGCCATGACGAGGCAGCCCTCGATGACGTAGACCGTGCGCTGGAAAAGGTGCGAGCAGTCCTCGACGAGGAGCACGCCGCCGTTCAGCAAGCGGCGGACGATTTCGGTTTCCAGACGACTTCAAGCTGTCAGCTGCCAACCTCTGACGCTGCCAGAGCAACGACTGTTCCCGGACACATGCAGCGCTCGCCCGACGTACGCGCTTCCTCCCAAGCGAAGCAGTCCCAGAGCCCTGCGTGGTTGTCCCGGACAACCTCGCACAACTGGCGGCAGTTGCGTCACCGCATCAGTCGACCGTGGCGACGGCGCGGTGGCATGATGCAGGTCGACCTGCGTGAACGCCTCCGGGTACAGAGCAAGCTGCCCAACCTTCCGCGTGGCTGGCACCGTGAGATGGCGCTCCGCCCGGCGCACGGCAAGTCCTTCTCCGGCGACTTCGTCGTGGCAGCTCGCACGAACAGCGGCCGCACGCTGGAGGTAGCCCTAACCGACGTCTCCGGCAAGGGCGCGGACGCGGTCTCCCGCGCTGTCCTCCTGTCCGGCGCCTTCAGCGGACTGCTGGGCTCACTCCCACCTCGCGCGTTCCTCCCCGCAGCGAACAGTTACTTCCTGAGGCAGGACTGGGACGAGGGCTTCGCAACCTCGATCTACCTCACCCTGGACTTGGACTCGGGTAACTACGAACTGTTCTCCGCGGGCCATCTGCCGGGCCTCCAGTTCAATATGTCGCGTAACCGCTGGGAAGAGAAGTTCCCGGACGGCCCGCTCCTCGGACTGTACGACGGAGCCCAGTTCCACCCGATCCAGGGCTCCCTCCGCCCCGGTGATGTCCTGTTGCTCTATACAGACGGCCTGGTCGAGACCTCAGGGCGCGACATTTCCGAGGGCATTGACCGTCTCGTCGGCGAGGCAGACCACTACATGACCGACGGATTCCACGGCGCAGCCTGGCACCTCATTGAGGCTGCAGCAGGGGACATCCACGACGACCGAGCCCTCCTCCTCATCGGCCGCAGAGAAGAATGAACTGCTGCCGCCGCTAACCCAGGCGGAACTGCCGCGGCCAATCCAGCCCGCTGCTGCCAGCGCGCAGGAGACGTGGTCAGCGGCTGGAGAAGCCTGGTGGTGGCTCAGAAGCCGTTGCTCTATCGATCACGGTGATCACTGGTTCGAGTGCGGCGACTCGGTTGGGTGATCTCCAGCCGAAGCGGGCATGAAAGCAGGGCC
>NZ_JBHWJI010000039.1:17187-94349 GCF_042731515.1 Streptomyces sp. NPDC059850 | reverse complement strand
GCCCCCCGCGCTTGTGGCGGGGGCCCCGCTTCGAAAGCCCGAAAAGAGCCGAGAAGACCTCAGACGTTGAAGCCGAGTGCCCTCAGCTGCTCACGGCCGTCGTCCGTGATCTTGTCCGGGCCCCACGGCGGCATCCAGACCCAGTTGATCCGCAGCTCCTTGACGATCCCGTCGGCCGCGGACTTCGCCTGGTCCTCGATGACGTCGGTCAGCGGACACGCCGCGGACGTGAGCGTCATGTCGATGGTGGCGATGTTGCTGTCGTCGATGTGAATGCCGTAGATGAGGCCGAGGTTGACCACGTCGATACCCAGCTCGGGGTCGACCACGTCGTAGAGGGCCTCGCGGACCTCTTCCTCGCTCGCGGGCTTGGTGGTGGTTTCCACGTTCTCAGTCATGCGGTCTTCCCTTCAGCGCCGTCGCTCAGGGCCTGAGCGGTGGCGTCCTTCCATGCCATCCAGCTCAGCAGAGCGCACTTGACCCGGGCGGGGTACTTGGAGACACCGGCGAACGCGACCGCGTCCTCCAGCACCTCTTCCATCGTGTCGTCCGGCTCCAGCTGGCCCTTGGACTGCATCAGCTCCAAGAACGTCGCCTGGATCCTGCGAGCCTCGCTCAGTTCCTTGCCCACCAGCAGGTCGTTGAGCACGGACGCGCTGGCCTGGCTGATGGAACAGCCCTGCCCCTCGTAGCTCACGTCCTCGATCGTCTCGCCGTCAAGCCGCACCCGAAGCGTGATCTCGTCACCACAGGTCGGATTGACGTGGTGTACCTCGGCGTCGCCGTCCCTGAGCCCCCGCCCGTGGGGGTGCTTGTAGTGGTCCAGGATGACGTCCTGGTACATCGAATCCAGCTTCACGTGGCAGCCCCCTAGCCGAAGAAGTTCCGTACGTGCTCCAACCCGTCGACCAGGGCATCCACCTCGGCCGGCGTGGAGTACAGATAGAACGACGCTCGCGTGGTCGCAGGAATTCCGTACCGCAGGCAGACCGGACGCGCACAGTGGTGGCCGACCCGGACGGCGATGCCCTGCTCGTCGAGGACCTGGCCCACATCGTGCGGGTGGATGTCGCCGAGCGTGAAGGAGATCGTGGCGCCGCGCTCCTCGGCCGTGGTGGGGCCGATGATGCGCAGATCCGGAACCTCCAGGAGCCTGCCGACCGCGTACTCGGTCAGGGCGTGCTCATGGCGGTAGATGTTGTCCATGCCGATCGAGGACAGGTAGTCCACGGCCGCGCCGAGGCCGACGGCCTGGGCGATCGGGGGCGTACCGGCCTCGAACTTGTGCGGCGCCGGAGCGTAGGTGGAGGAGTTCATCGAGACGGTCTCGATCATCTCGCCGCCGCCGAGGAACGGAGGCAGATCCTCCAGCAGCTCCTGGCGGCCCCACAGCACACCGATGCCGGTCGGACCGCACATCTTGTGGCCGGTGAAGGCCACGAAGTCGGCCTGCAGCGCCTGCACGTCCAGCAGCATGTGCGGGGCGGCCTGGGAGGCGTCGATGACGACGAGCGCGCCGACGTCCTGCGCGCGGCGGACGATCGCCTCGACCGGGTTGTGCGTGCCCAGGATGTTGGAGACCAGCACGAAGGAGACGACCTTGGTCTTCTCCGTGATGACCTGCTCGATCTCGGACAGGTCGAGACGGCCGTCGTCGGTGAGGCCGAACCACTTCAGCTTCGCGCCGGTGCGCTGCGAGAGCAGCTGCCACGGCACGATGTTGGAGTGGTGCTCCATCTCCGTGATGACGATCTCGGTTTCCTGGTCCACCCGGTAGGGCTCATCGGCCCAGCCGAGCATGTTCGCGACCAGGTTCAGCGACTCCGACGCGTTCTTGGTGAAGATCACCTCGTCGCGGCTGGGAGCGTTGATGAAGGCGGCGACCTTGTCGCGAGCGCCCTCATACAGTGCCGTGGCCTCCTCCGCGAGCACATGGACGCCACGGTGCACATTGGCGTTGGAGCGCTCGTAATAACTGTTCAGCGCGTCCAGGACCTGGCGCGGCTTCTGCGAGGTCGCCGCGTTGTCCAGGTATACGACCTTCTTGCCGTCGTGGACCGAGCGGTCCAGGATCGGGAAGTCCTTGCGGATCGCCTCGGTGTCGAGGAGGCCCGGCAGCTGTGTCACTCGGAGACGCCTCCCTTCACGTACTCCTCGTAGCCCTCTTCCTCCAGCTTGTCGGCCAGCTCCGGGCCGCCGGACTCGGCGATCCGGCCCGAGGCGAACACGTGGACGTGGTCGGGCTTGATGTAGCGCAGGATGCGCGTGTAGTGGGTGATCAGCAGGGTGCCGACCTGGCCCGACTCCCGGACGCGGTTGACGCCCTCGGAGACCACGCGCAGCGCGTCGACGTCGAGACCGGAGTCGGTCTCGTCGAGGATCGCGATGGCCGGCTTCAGCAGCTCCAGCTGAAGGATCTCGTGGCGCTTCTTCTCACCGCCGGAGAAGCCCTCGTTGACGTTCCGCTCGGCGAAGGACGGGTCGATCGAGAGGCGCTGCATGGCCTCCTTGACCTCCTTCACCCAGGTGCGCAGCTTCGGCGCCTCGCCGCGGATCGCGGTCGCGGAGGTGCGCAGGAAGTTGGAGACGGAGACGCCGGGCACCTCGACCGGGTACTGCATGGCGAGGAAGACACCGGCGCGGGCCCGCTCGTCGACGGACATCTCCAGCACGTTCTCGCCGTCGAGGGTGACGGTGCCGCCGGTGATCTTGTACTTCGGGTGACCGGCGAGCGAGTACGCCAGGGTGGACTTGCCGGAGCCGTTCGGGCCCATGATGGCGTGCGTCTCGCCCTGCTTCACGGTCAGGTCGACGCCGCGCAGAATCTCGCGGGGGCCGCCCTCGGCCTCGACGGAGACGTGCAGGTCGTGGATCTCAAGCGTTGCCATGGGTGCCTCAGGACTCCTGGGTGACGGAGACGAGCACGTCGTCCCCTTCGATCTTTACGGGGTATACGGGGACGGGGCGCGTCGCGGGAAGGCCGGACGGCTTGCCGGTACGGAGGTCGAAGCTGGAGCCGTGCAGCCAGCACTCGATCTGGCAGTCCTCCACCTCGCCCTCGGACAGCGAGACGTTCGCGTGCGAGCAGATGTCGTTGACCGCGAACACCTCGCCCTCGGTGCGCACCAGCGCGACCGGCACGCCCTCCAGCTCGACGCGCTTGGGAGCGTCCTCTTCGAGTTCGGTCAGCGCGCACACGCGCACGAAGGCTGCGGTCATACGGACGCCTCCAGCTCCGCCTCGATCTTGGCGATCAGGCGCTCCTCCAGCTCGGGCAGCCCGATCTGCTGGACCAGCTCGGCGAAGAAGCCGCGGACGACCAGGCGACGGGCCTCGTCGGCCGGGATGCCGCGAGCCATCAGGTAGAACAGCTGCTCGTCCTCGAAGCGGCCGGTCGCGCTCGCGTGACCGGCACCGACGATCTCACCGGTCTCGATCTCCAGGTTCGGCACCGAGTCGACGCGGGCGCCGTCGGTGAGGACCAGGTTCCGGTTCAGCTCGTAGGTGTCCGTGCCCTCGGCCGCGGCGCGGATCAGCACATCGCCGATCCAGACCGCGTGCGCGTCCTTGCCCTGCAGCGCGCCCTTGTAGGCCACGTTGCTGCGGCAGTGCGGGGTGTCGTGGTCGATGAAGAGGCGGTGCTCCTGGTGCTGGCCGTTGTCGGTGAAGTACACGCCGTACAGCTCGGCCTCACCGCCCGGAGCGCCGTAGACGACGCGCGGGTGCAGCCGCACCAGGTCGCCGCCGAAGGTGACGACCACGGACTTGAAGGTGGCGTCCCGGCCGACCAGCGCGGTGTGCTGGCCGACGTGGACCGCCGCGTCGTCCCAGTCCTGGACCGAGACGACGGTGAGCTTGGCGCCGTCACCGATGAGGTACTCGACGTTGGCGGCCAGCGTGGCGTCACCGGTGTGGTCGATGACGACGACGGCCTCGGCGAAGGCGCCGACCTCGATCACCTGGTGGCCGAAGGCGGTGCCGCCCTCGCCGTGCACGGCGATCCGCACCGGCTCGGTCAGCACCTTCTCCTTGGGCACCGAGACGACCGAGGCCTTCTCGAAGGAGCTGTACGCCTGGGCCGCCACCCGGTCCACCGGCTTGCCGGCCTTGCCCAGGCGGGCGTCGTCACGGCCCACGGTCTCGACGGTGACGCCCTCGGGGGCGGCCACCTCGACCTTGACGCCGCCGTCGGCCACGGCGGTGCCGTCGTGGAGGCCGCGCAGCCGCTCCAGCGGCGTGAACCGCCAGTCCTCCTCGCGCCCGCTGGGCACGGGGAAGTCGGCCACGTCGTACGACGCGGGGGCACTGACCCGCGCGTCGATGGGCTGCTGCCCCACCTGGATGACGCCGTCCGTGGTGGATCCGGCCGGAATGGTTTCAGCCATGGCTGTCGTACTGCTCGCTTTCTGCCTTCTGGGGCTTACACGGGGGTGCCCCGGGGCGGGGCGGGAAGGGCGGTCGGGTCAGCCGACCGAACCCTCCATCTGCAGCTCGATCAGCCGGTTGAGCTCCAGCGCGTACTCCATGGGCAGTTCGCGCGCGATCGGCTCGACGAAGCCGCGCACGATCATCGCCATGGCCTCGTCCTCGGACAGGCCGCGGCTCATGAGGTAGAAGAGCTGGTCATCGCTGACCTTCGAAACGGTCGCCTCGTGCCCCATGGACACGTCGTCCTCGCGGACGTCCACGTACGGGTAGGTGTCCGAGCGCGAGATGGTGTCCACCAGCAGGGCGTCGCACAGCACGTTGGACTTGGAGCCCTCCGCGCCCTCTCCGATCTCGATCAGACCGCGGTAGGAGGTGCGGCCACCGCCCCGGGCCACCGACTTGGAGACGATGTTCGAGGAGGTGCGGGGCGCCATGTGGACCATCTTGGCACCGGCGTCCTGGTGCTGGCCCTCGCCCGCGAAGGCGATGGACAGCGTCTCACCCTTGGCGTGCTCGCCCATCAGGTAGACGGCCGGGTACTTCATGGTCACCTTGGAGCCGAGGTTGCCGTCGACCCACTCCATGGTCGCGCCCTCGTAGGCCACGGCGCGCTTGGTGACCAGGTTGTACACGTTGTTCGACCAGTTCTGAATGGTCGTGTAGCGGCAGCGGCCGCCCTTCTTGACGATGATCTCCACGACCGCGGAGTGCAGCGAGTCCGACTTGTAGATCGGCGCGGTGCAGCCCTCGACGTAGTGGACGTAGGCGCCCTCGTCGACGATGATCAGGGTCCGCTCGAACTGGCCCATGTTCTCGGTGTTGATCCGGAAGTACGCCTGGAGCGGGATGTCCACGTGGACGCCCGGGGGCACGTAGATGAACGAGCCGCCGGACCACACCGCCGTGTTCAGCGAGGCGAACTTGTTGTCGCCCGCCGGGATCACCGTGCCGAAGTACTCCTTGAACAGCTCCGGGTGCTCCTTGAGCGCCGTGTCGGTGTCCAGGAAGAGAACGCCCTGCTCCTCCAGGTCCTCACGGATCTGGTGGTAGACGACCTCGGACTCGTACTGGGCCGCGACACCCGCGACGAGGCGCTGCTTCTCGGCCTCCGGGATGCCCAGCTTGTCGTACGTGTTCTTGATGTCCTCGGGCAGGTCCTCCCAGGAGGCGGCCTGCTGCTCGGTGGAGCGGACGAAGTACTTGATGTTGTCGAAGTCGATACCCGACAGGTCCGAGCCCCAGGTGGGCATGGGCTTCTTGCCGAAGAGCTTCAGGCCCTTGAGGCGGAGCTTGAGCATCCACTCCGGCTCGGACTTCTTCGCCGAGATGTCGCGGACGACCTCCTCGGAGAGCCCGCGCTTGGCAGAAGCGCCGGCCACGTCGGAGTCGGCCCAGCCGTACTCGTAGTTGCCCAGACCCTCAAGCTCGGGGTGAGCGGTCTCCGTGGGGAGAGTCATTCGGGGTTCCTCCCGGCCGTGCTGGCAGATGCTGTGGTGGTCTTGGTAATGCGGTGGTCGGTCTTCTCGACCGCGGTGTCGGTCTGTCCGGTCTGGTGTCCGGTCTTCGGAATGAACGTCGTGCACACCCCGTCGCCATGGGCGATGGTGGCCAGACGCTGGACATGAGTCCCGAGCAGCTGGGAGAAGACCTCGGTCTCCGCCTCACACAGCTGCGGATATCGCTCGGCTGCGTGGGCGACCGGGCAGTGGTGCTGGCAGAGCTGTTCGCCGACCGGCGCGCTGCGCGCCGTAGCAGCGTACCCGTCCGCGGAGAGCGCGCCCGCGAGGGCTTCGGTACGCCGCCCGGGGGCGGCGGCCTCGACGGCGCCGCGGTACCCCTCGGCCTGGGCTGCGAGCCTGGCGCGGGCGAACGCCGCGACGGCGGCCCGGCCCTTCTCGCCGCCGCCCGCGCTCTGCTCGATCCAGCGCAGGGCGTCGACGGCGAGATCGTCATAGGACTGGTCGAAGGCGTCACGGCCGCAGTCCGTCAGGGCGAACGCCTTGGCCGGGCGGCCGCGCCGCCGCGCCCCGTACACCCTCTTCTCTCGGGGCTCGACGACGCCGTCGGCGACGAGGGTGTCGAGGTGACGGCGCACGGCCGCCTGGGTCAGCTCCAGCCGCAGCGCCAGCTCGGCGGCGGTGGACGGGCCGTGGTCGAGGATGGAGCGGGCAACCCGGTTCCGGGTGCCGTGCTGCTCCTCGGGAGCGGGCACGGCAGGCACGCCGGACGGCGCGGCCGCCTCGGCCGCGCGTCCCTGGGGAGCCTCGCTCGCGTATTTCACAACGCCATTGTTGCGTAATTCTTCGGCAAGGTACAAGCGAGAGCGGAG
This sequence comes from Streptomyces sp. NPDC059850, assembly GCF_042731515.1. NCBI lineage: Bacteria > Bacillati > Actinomycetota > Actinomycetes > Kitasatosporales > Streptomycetaceae > Streptomyces > Streptomyces sp. NPDC059850. The sequence goes on along the minus strand of NZ_JBHWJI010000039.1, from coordinate 87,592 downwards.
GGACCTTCCGGTGGGGTGCGTCACTTAGGTACACCTAAGTGTGACCTGCGAAAACGCGGCTCACGTGCTCGTCGGCGAGGGGCTTCCGAGCAGTTCGCGAGGGGTGCGTTCCGGCCCTGCCGCCCACGGCCCCGCCTGCCGTTCGTACACTGCCGGACATGCGAGAAGAGCCCGCGGTCGACGTCGTCGGCCTGGTCAAACGGTACGGCTCCAAGACCGCCGTCGACGGTCTCGACCTGTCCGTCGGCCGCGGCACCGTGAGCGCCGTCCTCGGACCCAACGGCGCCGGAAAGACCACCACCGTCGAGACCTGCGAGGGATATCGCCGCCCCGACGCCGGGACGGTCCGGATATTCGGCCTCGACCCGGTCGCGGACGCCGCGGCTCTGCGGCCTCGGGTGGGCGTCATGCTCCAGTCCGGAGGCGTTTATTCCGGCGCGCGCGCAGAAGAGATGCTGCGCCACACCGCCACCCTCCACGCCCATCCCCTGGACGTCGGCGCGCTCATCGAACGGCTCGGCCTCGGCTCCTGCGGCCGTACGGCCTACCGGCGGCTCTCCGGCGGCCAGCAGCAGCGGCTCGCGCTCGCCATGGCCGTCGTCGGCCGCCCCGAGCTGGTCTTCCTCGACGAGCCCACCGCAGGACTCGACCCGCAGGCCCGCCGCGCCACCTGGGACCTCGTCCGCGATCTGCGCCGGGACGGCGTGACCGTCGTCCTGACCACGCACTACATGGACGAGGCCGAACAGCTCGCCGACCACGTCGCGATCATCGACGGCGGCAAGGTGATCGCCCAGGGCACCCCCGAGGAGCTGTGCCGCGGCGGCGCCGAGAACACCCTGCGCTTCTCCGGCCGCCCCGCGCTCGACCTGGCCTCGCTGCTCAAGGCGCTGCCCGTCGACAGCACGGCCGCCGAGCTGGTCCCCGGCGGCTACCGGGTCACCGGCAAGGTCAACCCGCAGATGCTGGCCACCGTCACCTCCTGGTGCGCGCAGAACGGCGTGATGCCCGACCGCATCTCGGTCGAGCGGCACACCCTGGAGGACGTCTTCCTGGAGCTGACCGGTAAGGAGCTGCGCGCGTGACCGCCACAGGGACCTATCTCCCGAAGCCGGGGGCGGCACCGCTGCTCCGGATGATCCGCGCGCAGGCCGCGCTGGAGACCCGGATGCTGCTGCGCAACGGCGAACAGCTGCTGCTGACCGTCGTCATCCCGTCCCTCGTCCTGGTGCTCTTCAGCAGCGTGAACATCGTTGACACGGGCGCCACGGGCGACACAGGCGCTACCGGCGGGTCCGGGGACGCCGTCGACTTCCTCGCGCCCGGGGTGCTGGCGCTCGCCGTGCTGTCCACGGCCTTCACCGGACAGGCCATCGCGACCGGCTTCGAGCGGCGGTACGGCGTGCTCAAGCGGCTCGCCGTCTCCCCGATGCCCCGGTGGGCGCTGATGGCCGCCAAGACGTGCGCGGTGCTGGTCACCGAGGTCCTGCAGATCGTGCTGCTGACGGCGATCGCCTTCGCGCTGGGCTGGTCGCCGCAGGGCGACCCGCTCGCCGTGGTGCTGCTGCTGATCCTCGGCACCGCCGCGTTCTCCGGGCTCGGGCTGCTGATGGCGGGCACCCTGAAGGCCGAGGCGACGCTCGCCGCCGCCAACCTGGTCTTCCTGCTGCTGCTCGTGGGCGGCGGGGTGATCGTCTCGCTGGACAAGTTCCCGGGCGCCGCGCGCGCCGTCCTGGAGCTGCTGCCGATCTCGGCGCTCTCCGGGGGCTTGCGGGACGTCCTCCAGGACGGGGCCGGGATGCCCTGGCACGACCTCGCCATCCTGGCCGTCTGGTCGGTGCTGGGGCTCGGGGCGGCGGCGCGCTTCTTCCGCTGGGAATGACGGGCTCCCGGGGCTAACCCGGGACCCTCGTGAAAAGCTGCACAAGCTCCGTCCTACGATGTCCCCGTGCCGAATTCGCTGAATCCGTTCGAGCTGATCGCCCGGCGCTGGCAGCCCTCCGCGCGCTTCGTGGAGCGGGCGGCGCTGGCCACCGTGGTGATGTCCGTGGTCATCGTCATCACCGGCGGCGCGGTCCGGCTGACCGAGTCCGGGCTGGGCTGTGACACCTGGCCCAAGTGCACCTCCGGGAGCCTGACGCCCACCGCCGACATGGGCATCCACGGCGCCATCGAGTTCGGCAACCGCATGCTGACGTACGTGCTGTGCGCGTTCGTCGGCCTGCTGATCATCGCCGCCCGGGCCCGTCAGCCGGTGCGCCGCTCCATCACCCGGCTGGGCTGGGCCCAGTTCTGGCTGATCATGAGCAACGCCATCATCGGCGGCGTCATCGTCCTGACCGGCCTGAACCCGTACATCGTCAGCTCGCACTTCCTGCTGGCCACCGCGCTCCTCACGGTCGCGATGGCGGTCTGGCAGCGCTCCCGCGAGGGCGACGGGGCGCCGCGCGACCTGGTGCCCCGGCCGGTGCGCCAGCTGACCTGGCTGCTGGTCGGCGCGACGCTGACGCTGATCCTGCTCGGCACCGTGGTCACCGGTTCAGGGCCGCACGCCGGAGACGCCCGCGAGGTGCACCGGATTCCGCTGGACTGGCAGGAGATCACCCAGCTGCACGTGGACTTCGTCTACATCGTGCTGGGCCTCACCGTCGCCCTGTGGTTCGTGCTGCGCGCCGTGCAGGCCCCGGCGGGACCGCGCCGTGCGGTGCGCGACCTGCTGGCCGTGCTGCTGTTCCAGGGCCTGATCGGGTACGTCCAGTACTTCACGGGCCTGCCCGAAGTGGTCGTCGGCATCCACATGTTCGGGTCCTGCCTGGTGTGGATCGCGGTCCTGCGGGTGCTCTTCGCCCAGCGCGAGCGCCCCGCGCTGGCCGACACCTCCGGCGCCGGCCCGACCGGCGACCACGAAGCGATTCAGCCCGAAAGCCCGGCCGACCCGGAGCCCGCGCCCGCCGCGTCCAGCCGGTAGACCCGGCGCGCCGTCCCGGCCGCCACCAGCCCGGCGATCCGCCGGGCCTCCGCCCCCGTACAGACGCCGTCGGCGACCCACTCGGCCGCCAGCCGGGCCATCGCCCGGCCGAACAACCGGGCGGCGGTCACATACAGCTCGGGCAGCGCTCGGGCGCCGCTGGAGAACAGCAGCTTGCCGAACGGCGCCTCGCCCAGCGTCTCCGCGGGCCGGGGCCCCGCGTCCGCGTAGACGTGCGGGAACACGGCGGCGAGCTGGGCGGCGCGGCGGTGGTGCGGCCGGTCGGGCAGCAGGACGAGGTCGGTGCCGAACCCGGCGGTGGCGCGCAGGAAGCCGATCAGCGGCTGCGGATCGGCGCAGTGCAGCTGCACCGGCAGCCCGGTCGCCACCGCGCTCCACATCAGATGCTGCGCGAACACCGGGTCGGGCGCCCGGTTTCGTACCGGCCGCGCGGCCAGCCGCCGGGCCGCCGCGCGCCGCACCTCGCCCGGGTCTGGCGGGGTCTCGTCGCAGAAGGTGATGCCCAGCGCGAAGGCCGTGGCGTGCTGGGCGGCGGCGTACAGGGCCTCGGCGGTGTTGCCCAGGAAGGCGTCGATGGTCCCCGAGGTGTCGGCGACCTGCTCGGCCAGCGGTTCGAGCCGTACGACCTCATGGACCCGGCCGTCGGCGGCCGCCGCCAGCTCGGCGGCCGAGGTGAGGTCGCTCGGGGCGCCCGACTCCAGCAGCAGGGTGCCGATGCCCGCGCCGCGCAGCAGGAGCCGGGCGGCGCGGTAGGCGCCCAGCTCACGGCGGCGGGCGAGGTAGCGCACGGGCGTGCAGTGCGGCTCCAGGCCCAGCAGCGGCGGGCACCAGCGGCGTACGGCGAGCCCGGTCAGGCTGTCGAAGTACGTGGTCCCGGCCGGGGCCGGGCCCGATCCGGCGGCGGTGGCCAGATGCGTCTCGAACGAACCGAGGCCCAGCTCGCCGTGGACCGTGCCGTGGCTGTGCTGATCGACCAGCGGCGGCAGCCCGAGCGTGCCCGGGGACCCGGTCGCCTCGTCCATCACCGCCACCTCCTCGCCCTCCGGCATCGCATGGGCTTAACGCCCGGATGCCGCGCGAGGTGTCGCCGGTCGGGGTCCGGCGGTTCAGGTGTTGCGGGGGCCGCCCAGTTGGATACCGGCCATCCGCGTCCATTCGTAGCGGCCCGTGCGGACCTTCGCCGCGAGGTCGCCGTCGAAGTCGTCCTGGAGCGTGACCCCGGCGATCTCGACGGCGCGGCGGGCCGTCTCCTGGGAGCGGGCGACGAGGGTGCCCCACTCGCCGTTGGCGCCCACCAGGGCGATCCGGACGGTGCCGCGGCCGATGTGGGCGAGCTGGCCCTCGGCGCTGCCGCCGTGGCTCTTGGCGAAGGCCGTGATCTGGTGGGCGAGTCGCTGGGCCCGCTTCTCGTCCTTCGGGGACGCCTGCGTGGTATCTGCCATACCACCGATGCTACCCGCCGGTAATCACGGCCGGAAGGGGATCACCCCAGGAACCGGACGGGGATCACCGCAGGAAGGGGTCCACCGCGACGGCGACGAAGAGCAGCGAGACATAGGTGATGGACCAGTGGAACAGCCGCATCTCCTTGAGCTTCGCACCGGTGACCTCGGCCCGGGCGCGCGCCTGGAGCCCGTGCGCCTCCTTGAGCCAGAACGCGCCCAGCACGGTCGCCACGACCGGGTAGAACCAGCCGGTGTAGCCGAGCGGCCACAGCAGCAGCGAGACGCCGACCATGGCCCAGCTGTAGAGGACGATCTGCCGGGCGACCGCCTTGTTGCCCGCGATGACGGGCAGCATCGGCACGCTCGCCCGCTCGTAGTCCTCCTTGACCTTCATCGACAGCGGCCAGTAGTGCGGCGGCGTCCAGAAGAAGATGACCAGGAAGAGGATCACCGCGGCCCAGGAGACCTCATTGGTGACCGACGACCAACCGATGAGCACCGGCATGCAGCCCGCGATACCGCCCCACACGATGTTCTGCGAGGTACGCCGCTTGAGCCACATCGTGTAGACGACGACGTAGAAGATCAGCGCACCGAGTGCCAGCATCGAGGACAGCGGGTTGACGAGAACCCAGAACCAGGCCGTGGACCCGATGGCGAGCGCGAAGGCAAAGACCAGGCACTCGACCGGCGACACCATGCCGGTGACCAGTGGACGCTGCGACGTACGGTCCATCATCGCGTCGATGTCCCGGTCGTAGTACATGTTGAACGCGGCGGCGCCACCGGCGGACAGATAGCCGCCTACGCAGGTCGCCAGGACCAGCCACAGGTCCGGGACGCCCTGGGCGGCCAGGAACATGACCGGCACCGTGGTCATCAGCAGCAGTTCGATGACGCGCGGCTTGGTCAGCGTCACGAACGCCTTGACCCGGGCCCCGAGCGGTCGGCGGCCTGGAAGCCGCTGCCCGAGGCTCGATTCGCTCGTTTCGAGCACCCCCGCAGGACGGGATTCGACGGCCGTCACGCACACCCCTGGTGGAAGCAAGAACCAGCAAGCACCGGAGATGAAACCCCGGTAAAGACTTGCGCGTACCACGCCACTCTAGACGTAGCGGATACGCCGCTCGCCGCCGGGGTCGGCTCGTGTTGATGCCCCTCGAAGACCTGCGCGGACACCCCGCACAACTTCCGGAACGCCGTATTCCATAGCCCCCGGAGAGAACTCCGATGGAATGCCACGACCTTGAGATTCGTTCCCTTAGTCGTTGAGTGGAACTCGAAAAGATGACCGTTCTTACAGGGGTAGGCTCGACCTCGCCGGTGTGCACACGGTCACCGGACAGCGACATTGTGGAGAGGAGCCCTGACTCAGGGTGAGCAACAAGCCGACTACCACAGACCTTGAATGGACCGATCTGGATCAGCGGGCCGTTGACACCGCCCGCGTCCTGGCCATGGACTCCGTACAGAAGGTCGGTAACGGCCACCCTGGCACGGCCATGAGTCTGGCGCCCGCCGCCTACCTTCTCTTCCAGAAGCTCATGCGGCACGACCCCTCCGACGCGGACTGGGCGGGCCGGGACCGGTTCGTCCTCTCCCCCGGGCACACGAGCCTCACCCTGTACGTGCAGCTCTACCTGGCGGGCTTCGGCCTTGAGCTGGAGGACCTGAAGTCCTTCCGTACCTGGGGCAGCCTCACCCCGGGTCACCCGGAGTACGGCCACACCAGGGGCGTGGAGACCACGACCGGCCCGCTCGGCCAGGGCGTCGCGAACGCGGTGGGCATGGCCATGGCCGCCCGCTACGAGCGTGGGCTGTTCGACCCGGAGGCGCCCGAGGGCGCCTCCCCGTTCGACCACACCATCTGGGCGATCGTCTCCGACGGCGACCTGGAGGAGGGCATCTCCGCCGAGGCGTCCTCGCTGGCCGGCCACCAGAAGCTGGGCAACATCGTCGCGCTGTACGACGACAACCACATCTCCATCGAGGGCGACACCGCCACCGCGCTGTCCGAGGACGTGCTGAAGCGGTACGAGGCGTACGGCTGGCACGTCCAGCGCATCGAGCAGGCGGCCAGCGGCGACTTCGACATCGAGCAGCTGTACGCGGCGCTCAAGGCGGCGCAGGACGAGACCGAGCGCCCCTCGATCATCGCCGCGCGCACGATCATCGCCTGGCCCGCCCCGAACGCGCAGAACACCGAGGCCTCCCACGGCTCCGCGCTCGGCGCCGACGAGGTCGCCGCCACCAAGCGGGTCCTGGGCTTCGACCCCGAGCGGCACTTCCAGGTCGACACCGAGGTCATCAACCACACCCGCGGCCTGGTCGACCGCGCCCGCGAGGCGCACGCCGCCTGGGACAAGACGCTCCAGGAGTGGCGCAACAACAACCCCGCGCGCGCCGCCGAGTTCGACCGCGTCACCGCCGGTGAGCTGCCGGAGGGCTGGGAGAGCGCGCTGCCGGTCTTCGAGGCGGGCAAGGACGTCGCCACCCGCAAGGCGTCCGGCCAGGTGCTCAAGGCGCTCGGCGGAGTGATCCCGGAGCTGTGGGGCGGCTCGGCCGACCTCGCCGGTTCCAACAACACCACGATCGACGCGTCCTCGTCCTTCCTCCCCAAGGACAACCCGCTGCCGGAGGCCGACCCGTACGGGCGGACGATCCACTTCGGCATCCGCGAGCACGCCATGGGCTCGACCATGAACGGCATCGCCCTGCACGGCAACACCCGTGTCTACGGCGGCACGTTCCTCGTCTTCTCCGACTACATGCGCCCGGCCGTGCGGCTGGCCGCGCTGATGAAGCTGCCGGTCACCTACGTGTGGACGCACGACTCCATCGGCCTCGGCGAGGACGGCCCCACCCACCAGCCGGTCGAGCACCTGTCCGCGCTGCGCGCCATCCCGGGCCTGAACATCGTGCGCCCGGCCGACGCCAACGAGACCGTCGTCGCCTGGCGCGAGATCACCCGCCGCCACAACGACAACCCGGCCCCGCACGGCCTGGCCCTCACCCGGCAGAACGTGCCGACGTACGAGGCCGACGAGGACGCCGCCAAGGGTGGTTACGTCCTGTTCGAGGCCGAGGGCGGCCAGCCGCAGGTGATCCTGATCGGCACCGGCTCCGAGGTCCAGCTCGCCGTCGAGGCGCGCGAGCGGCTGCAGGCGGCCGGGGTGCCGACCCGCGTCGTCTCGATGCCCTCGATCGAGTGGTTCGAAGAGCAGGACAAGGGGTACCGCGACAGCGTGCTGCCGCCGTCCGTGAAGGCTCGTGTGGCCGTCGAGGCCGGCATCGGCCTGACCTGGTACCGCTACGTCGGCGAGGCGGGCCGCATCGTCTCGCTGGAGCACTTCGGCGCCTCCGCCGACTACAAGGTGCTCTACCGGGAGTTCGGCCTGACCGCCGACGCCGTGGTGACCGCCGCCCGCGAGTCCCTGGACGCCGCCGGGCAGTGACGCCCGCATCCGACTTGAACAGCGACGAGCAACAGGAGACACACCCCATGACAGACGCACTCAAGCGGCTGGCCGACGAAGGCGTCGCGATCTGGCTCGACGACCTCTCCCGGAAGCGGATCACCTCCGGCAACCTCGCCGAACTGATCGACCAGCAGCACGTCGTCGGCGTCACCACCAACCCGTCGATCTTCCAGAAGGCGATCTCCGGCGGCGACGGTTACGAGCAGCAGCTCGCCGACCTCGCGGCCCGCAAGGTCACCGTCGAGGAAGCCGTCCGCATGATCACCACGGCCGACGTCCGCGACGCGGCCGACATCCTGCGCCCGGTGTACGACGCGACCGGCGGCCAGGACGGCCGGGTCTCCATCGAGGTCGACCCGCGGCTGGCCCACAACACGGCCGCCACCGTCGCCGAGGCCAAGCAGCTCGCCTGGCTGGTGGACCGCCCGAACACCTTCATCAAGATCCCGGCCACCCTGGCGGGACTTCCGGCGATCACCGAGGTGATCGGCCTGGGCATCAGCGTCAACGTCACGCTGATCTTCTCCCTGGAGCGCTACCGCGCGGTCATGGACGCCTACCTGGCCGGTCTGGAGAAGGCCAAGGCCGCCGGTCTCGACCTCTCCAAGATCCACTCGGTGGCGTCCTTCTTCGTGTCCCGGGTGGACACCGAGATCGACAAGCGCATCGACAAGTCCGGCACCGACGAGGCCAAGGCGCTGCGCGGCAAGGCCGCCCTGGCCAACGCCCGGCTCGCCTTCCAGGCCTACGAGGACGTCTTCGCCTCCGAGCGCTGGGACGTCCTGGACCGGGCGAGCGCCAACAAGCAGCGCCCGCTGTGGGCCTCGACCGGCGTCAAGGACCCGGCGTACAAGGACACGATGTACGTCGACGAGCTGGTCGCCCCGGCCACCGTCAACACCATGCCGGAGGCCACCCTCGACGCGGTCGCCGACCACGGCGACATCAAGGGCAACACCGTGGCCGGTGGCTACGAGCAGGCCAAGGCGGACATCGAGGCCCTGGCCTCCATCGGCGTCTCGTACGACGAGGTCGTCAAGCTTCTGGAGGACGAGGGCGTCGAGAAGTTCGAGGCGTCCTGGAACGACCTGCTGAAGTCCACTGAGGCGGAGCTGAACCGCCTCGCACCGTCGGAGGCGTGAACACGTTGACCACCAGCAGCAATCCGCTGCGTGACCCGAAGGACCGGCGGCTCCCGCGCATCGCGGGGCCGTCCGGCCTGGTCATCTTCGGTGTCACGGGAGACCTGTCCCGCAAGAAGCTGATGCCCGCCGTCTACGACCTGGCCAACCGCGGCCTGCTGCCGCCGGGCTTCTCGCTCGTCGGCTTCGCCCGGCGCGACTGGGAGAACGAGGACTTCGCCCAGGTCGTCCACGACGCGGTCAAGGAACACGCGCGGACCGAGTTCCGCGAAGAGGTCTGGCAGCAGCTCGCCGAGGGATTCCGCTTCGTACCCGGGGAGTTCTCCGACGACGAGGCGTTCGAGAAGCTGAAGGCGACCATAGAAGAGCTGGACAAGGCCCGGGGTACCGGCGGCAACTTCGCCTTCTACCTCTCCGTGCCGCCCAAGTTCTTCCCCAACGTGGTGCAGCAGCTCAAGAAGCACGGGCTGTCCGACGGGCAGAACCACTCCTGGCGGCGCGCCGTCATCGAGAAGCCCTTCGGCCACGACCTGAAGAGCGCCCAGGAGCTGAACCAGGTCGTCCACGAGGTCTTCCGGCCCAGCGACGTCTTCCGGATCGACCACTACCTGGGCAAGGAGACGGTTCAGAACATCCTGGCGCTGCGCTTCGCCAACACCATGTTCGAGCCGCTGTGGAACCGTTCGTACGTCGACCACGTACAGATCACCATGGCCGAGGACATCGGCATCGGCGGCCGCGCCGGGTACTACGACGGCATCGGCGCCGCCCGGGACGTCATCCAGAACCACCTGCTCCAGCTGCTCGCCCTGACCGCCATGGAGGAGCCCGCCTCCTTCGACGCCAAGGCGCTGGTCACCGAGAAGCTGAAGGTGCTCACCGCCGTCAAGCTCCCGCGCGAACTGGGCAAGCACACCGTGCGCGGCCAGTACGCGCACGGCTGGCAGGGCGGCCAGGAGGTGCGCGGCTACCTCGAAGAGGACGGCATCGACTCGCAGTCGAAGACCGACACCTACGCCGCGGTCAAGCTGGAGATCGACAACCGCCGCTGGGCGGGCGTCCCGTTCTACCTGCGCACCGGCAAGCGGCTGGGGCGCCGGGTCACCGAGATCGCCGTCGTCTTCCAGCGCGCCCCGCACTCCCCCTTCGACGCCACCGACACCCAGGAACTGGGGCAGAACGCCCTGGTCATCCGGGTGCAGCCGGACGAGGGCGTCACCATCCGGTTCGGCTCCAAGGTGCCCGGCACCTCCATGGAGATCCGCGATGTGACGATGGACTTCCAGTACGGCGAGTCCTTCACCGAGTCCAGCCCCGAGGCGTACGAGCGGCTGCTGCTCGACGTCCTGCTGGGCGACGCGAACCTCTTCCCGCGCCACCAGGAGGTGGAGGAGTCCTGGCGGATCCTCGATCCGATCGAGGACTACTGGGACAAGCACGGGAAGCCCGAGCAGTACACGGCCGGAACCTGGGGGCCGAAGGCCGCGGACGAGATGCTCGCACGAGACGGACGGAGCTGGCGGCGGCCATGAACATCGATCTCACGGACACCACGTCCAGCCGGATCAACTCCGCTCTGGTCCAAGCGCGCCGGGCCACCGGCACCCCGGCCGTGGGCATGGTGCTCACCCTCGTCATCGTCACCGACGAGGGCAACCACTACGACGCGCTGCGGGCCGCGAGCGAGGCGTCCAAGGAGCACCCCTCGCGCATCCTGGTCGTCATCAAGCGGCCCGGCCGCTCGCCGCGCGACCGCAAGATGGCCCGGATGGACGCCGAGGTCCGGGTCGGCGGCGAGACCGGCACCGGTGAGACGGTCCTGCTGCGGCTCCACGGCGAACTGGCCAACCACGCCTACTCGGTGGTCCTGCCGCTGCTGCTGCCGGACGCCCCGGTCGTGGTGTGGTGGCCCGAGGACCCGCCGGAGCACCCCGCCAAGGACCTGCTGGGGCAGCTGGCCCAGCGCCGCATCACCGACGCCCAGGCCACCGAGGACCCGGTCGGCACGCTGAGCCTGCGGGCCGAGACGTACACCCCGGGCGACACCGACCTGGCGTGGACCCGGATCACCCCGTGGCGCAGCGTGCTGGCGGCCGCGCTGGACCAGAAGCACTCGAAGATCACCTCCGCGGTCGTGGAGGGCGAGGCGTACAACCCGAGCAGCGAACTGCTCGCGCTGTGGCTCGCCGAGCGGCTGCGGGTGCCGGTCGACCGGCAGATCTCCGAGGGCCCGGGGCTGACCGCGGTGCGGCTGGAGACGGCCGACGGCGTGATCTGCCTGGACCGGGCCGACGGAGCCCTCGCCGAGCTGGCCATGCCGGGCCAGCCGGACCGGCATGTCGCGCTGCAGCGGCGCGAGGTGTCGGAGCTGATCGCCGAGGAGCTGCGCCGACTGGACCCGGACGAGATGTACGCGATCTCGGTGAAGTACGGCGTGAACAAGCTGAACGGCGGCGGTAAGGCCGAGCACAGCGCTGCGGCTGGTGGCGGTGGTACGGCCACCGCGACCGCCGAGGCGCCGCCCGCGCCTCCGGCCCCGCCCCGGCCGCCGCTGCCGACGCGGGACCCGGGCACGGCTCCGTCCCCGACGAACACCCCCGCCCCGCCGCAGGCCCCGGCCCCTCCGGCCACACCGGCTCCGGCTGCCCCTTCGGCCCCTTCGGCCCCTCAGGCACCTCAGGCACCTCAGGCTCCGAAGCCCTCGGACCTGAAGCCGGGCGCCAAGACGGAGGGAAAGCCGGACGGGAAGGCAGCGGGAAACGGCGGGAAGGGGGACAAGTGACCGCCCCGCAGGTCGTCGTCCACCGCGACAAGGAGCTGATGGCCCAGGCGGCCGCGGCCCGGCTGATCACGAAGATCGTCGACGCCCAGGCCGCCCGGGGCTCCGCCTCCGTCGTCCTGACCGGCGGCCGCAACGGCAACGGCCTGCTGGCGGCCCTCGCCACGTCCCCCGCGCGCGACGCGGTGGACTGGTCGCGGCTGGACCTGTGGTGGGGCGACGAGCGCTTCCTGCCGGACGGCCACCCCAACCGCAACGTCACCCAGGCCCGGGAGGCCCTGCTGGACGCGGTGGATCTGGACCCGGCGCGGGTGCACCCGATGCCCGCGTCCGACGGTCCGCACGGCGGCGATGTGGAGGCCGCCGCGGAGGCGTACGGCATCGAGCTGGGCCGCGCCGCGCGGCCGGAGAACCACGGCGCGGCACCGACCTTCGACGTCGCTCTGCTGGGCGTCGGGCCGGACACCCATGTGGCCTCGCTCTTCCCCGAGCTGCCCGCCGTCCGGGAGACCGAGCGGACGGTGGTCGCGGTGCGCGGCGCGCCCAAGCCGCCGCCCACCCGGGTCTCGCTGACCCTGCCCGCGATCCGCGCGGCGCGGGAGGTGTGGCTGCTGGCCGCCGGTGAGGACAAGGCCAAGGCGGTGACCATCGCCCTGTCGGGGGCCGGGGAGATCCAGGCCCCGGCGGCGGGCGCGTACGGCCGCAGCCGCACGCTGTGGCTGCTGGACCGGGCCGCGGCGAGCGGTCTGCCGCGCGAGCTGTACCCCCCGGCCTCGCCGTAGGGCTCTTTTCACACAGCGATCCCCCGTGCGCCGTGAGCGCATGGGGGATCGCTGTACGCGCGGGCCGTCAGCGGTCGCGCAGCGAGCGGTACGTGGCGACGAGACGCGCCGTCGAGGCGTCGAGCCCCGGCACCTCGGCGCCCTCGGTCAGCGCGGGCTCGACCCGCTTGGCGAGCACCTTGCCCAGCTCGACGCCCCACTGGTCGAACGAGTCGATGTTCCAGATGGCGCCCTGGACGAACACCTTGTGCTCGTAGAGCGCGACCAGCTGGCCGAGCACGGACGGGCTCAGCTCGGCGGCCAGGATGGTGGTGGTGGGGCGGTTGCCCTGGAAGGTCTTGTGCGGCACCAGGTCCGCGGGCACGCCCTCGGCGGCGACCTCTTCCGGCGTCTTGCCGAAGGCCAGCGCCTGCCCCTGGGCGAAGAGGTTGGCCATCAGCAGATCGTGCTGGGCGACCAGCCCGGGCCGCAGGTCGTCCACCGGCTTGGCGAAGCCGATCAGATCGGCCGGGATCAGCTTGGTGCCCTGGTGGAGCAGCTGGTAGTAGGCGTGCTGGCCGTTGGTGCCAGGGGTGCCCCAGACCACCGGGCCGGTCTGCCAGTCGACCGGCTCGCCCTCCCGGTCCACCGACTTGCCGTTGGACTCCATGTCCAACTGCTGGAGGTAGGCGGTGAACTTGGACAGGTAGTGGCTGTAGGGCAGGACGGCGTGCGCCTGGGCGTCGTGGAAGTCGCCGTACCAGACGCCCAGCAGGCCGAGCAGCAGCGGTACGTTCTGCTCGGGCGGGGCGGTGGTGAAGTGCTCGTCCACCAGATGGAACCCGGCCAGCATCTCGCGGAAGCAGTCCGGTCCGATGGCGACCATCAGGGCGAGGCCGATCGCCGAGTCGTAGGAATACCGCCCGCCGACCCAGTCCCAGAACTCGAACATGTTGTCCGTGTTGATGCCGAACTCGGCGACCTTCTCCGCGTTGGTCGACACCGCCACGAAGTGCTTCGCGACGGCCTCGTCACCGGCCCCGAGCCCGCTCAGCAGCCACTCGCGGGCGGAGACGGCGTTGGTGATGGTCTCGATGGTGGTGAAGGTCTTGGAGGCGACGATGAACAGCGTCTCCGCCGGGTCCAGGGCGCGCACCGCCTCATGGAGATCGGCACCGTCCACATTGGAGACGAAGCGGAACACCAGCTCGCGGTCGGTGTAGGCGCGCAGCGCCTCGTACGCCATCGCCGGGCCCAGATCGGAGCCGCCGATGCCGATGTTGACGATGTTCTTGATGGGCTTGCCGGTGTGGCCGTGCCAGTCGCGGGACCGGATGCGGTCGGCGAATACGCTCATCTTGGTGAGGACCGCGTGGACCTCGGGGACGACGTCCTCGCCGTCCACCGTGATGACCGCCGAGCGGGGCGCGCGCAGCGCGGTGTGGAGCACGGCGCGGTTCTCGGTGGTGTTGATCTTCCCGCCGCGGAACATCGCGTCCCGCAGCCCGGCCACTCCGGTCGCCCGCGCCAGCTCCCGCAGCAACCGCAGCGTCTCGTCCGTCACCAGGTGCTTGGAGTAGTCGACATGGAGATCGCCGACCTGGAGCGAGAGCCTGCTCGCGCGCTCCGGGTCGTTAGCGAACAGTTCGCGCAGCTGCACGTCGCCCAGCACCTTGCGGTGCTCGGCCAGCGCGTTCCACTCCGGCAGCTGATCGAGCCTGGTGCGGCCTTCTGCGTTCATCTCGGACATCAGCCCACTTCTCATCGGTGCCTGGCCCCCGTTGGCCACCAACCTAATTGATGACGGTCCGCATTCCGGGAACGAGGGCCAGCACCCCGCCCGCGACGAGCACGGCGCACCCCAGCGCTGGCGTGTTCAGCCCCCAGGCGGCGGCCGTCACCCCGCCGAGCAGCGCGCCGACCGGGCTGCCCGCGATGGACAGCGTGCGGAAGGCGGAGCTGACCCGGCCGAGCAGGTCGGCGGGGCTGCGCCGCTGGGTCATCGTCACCTCGGTGACGTTCCATATGATCCCCGCGAAGGCGAACACCCCCATGGCGGCGATGGCGGCCGCCAGGCTCCGTATCGTGCCGAGCGCGACCAGGGCACCGGTCTGCGCGGCTCCGCACAGCACCAGCGCGCGGTACTCCCCCAGCCGCTCGGCGACCCGCGCGGCGACCAGTCCCCCGGCCACACTGCCGATCCCGTACGCCGTGATGACCACCGCGTACCCGGTGTTCCCGGCGTCCAGCCAGCCGGTGACGTGCAGCACCAGGGCGGCGATGAGCGCGCCGATGCCGATATTGCACAGGGTGGTGGAGACGCACAGCCCCCGCAGCACCCGGTCCCGCCACAGCACACCGATGCCCTCGGCGATGTCCCGGCGCAGCGATCCGCCGGACGGGCGCGGGGCGCGCTCCGGGGCGGCCGCGCCGAGCGAGGCGATGAGCAGCGCGGCGACGAGATAGGTGGCCGCGTCCGCCGCGTACGGCATGGCGACGCCGAGACCCAGCAGCACGGGCACCAGCGGGGCGCCCACGAACCGGCCCATGACCTCCTGCCCGGTCATCAGCCGGGCGTTGGCCCGGCTCAGCGCCTCCCGCTCCACGACGGACGGCAGCAGGGCAGTCGCGGCGTTGTCGAAGAGGGTCTGCAGGGTGGTGAGGGCGAAGGCGAGCGCGAGCAGCAGCCCGATCGTGGCGTGGCCCAGCCAGACGGCGACCGCGAACCCGCCCATCAGGACGGCCCGTATCCCGTCCACCACCCACATCGCCCGCCGCTGGTCCACCCGGTCGGCGATGGCCCCGCCGAGCAGGCCGAACAGCAGCCAGGGCAGGAAGCCGCACGCGGTCACGAGCGACACCAGCACCGGCGAATCGGTCAGCGACACGGCCAGCAGCGGCAGTGCCGCGCCGCGTAACGCGTCCCCGAAGCGGGAGATCACCGCGGCGGTCCACAGCCGCCCGAACCCCCCGCGCCAGGCGAGCACAGCCGCCTGCTCCCCGCCCCGTCGCATCAGCATGCGAAGACCGTAGCCCGCACCACTGACAACGGGTCCTGAGCAGCGGGTCCACGACAACGGCCCGGTCGAGCACCCCTGATGGGTACCTGACCGGGCCGTCGTTCGCGCGCTGTCGCCGGGTGTCCGGGCTCGGCTCAGATCTCGCCGCGGAGCTTGGCGAGCGCCTCGGCGAGGATCGCCTCACCGTCGGCGTCGCTGCGCCGCTCGCGCACATAGGCGAGGTGGGTCTTGTACGGCTCGGTGCGGGGCGGGTCCGGCGGGTTCTCCCGGTCCTTGCCGGCCGGGAAGCCACAGCGGGGGCAGTCCCACGTCTCCGGGATCTGCGCGTCGCTGGCAAAGCTCGGCACGGTCTCATGCCCGTTCGAGCACCAGAAGGAGATGCGCAGACGCGGCGCCGATTCGCCTCGCTCGGCTTCTCCCATCGGCCCCGCTCCGACCCGACTTCCACGGATCGCGTTGCCACTTGCCACGGTCGTAACTCCCTGCGTGATGGTGCCGCGAAGCATCGAATGGCGGCCCCGCTGCCCGGCGCCCCAGACTACGAAAGGCCCAACGCGCGTCCATCGAGAGGAGTTACACCCGCCCTTGAGGACGCCACCCCATGATAGGCCGCGAATCAGCCGCACTGACGACGGTACGTCAGTTATGGGGCCGGATTCGGGCCTCGATCGCGCTTTGGTCGAACGTCAGTCGAGCTTCATCAACAGGCCGAGCACGACGATGACGACGAACCACAGCAACCCGACCACGATGGTAATGCGGTCCAGGTTGCGCTCAGCGACCGAAGAGCCACCGACGGAGGACTGCATTCCGCCACCGAACATGTCGGACAGACCCCCGCCCTTCCCCTTGTGCATGAGCACCAGCATCATCATCAAAAGGCTCAAGACGATGAGGGCGATCGAAAACCCCATGATCACAGCTGGACCAACTCTCTCGGGCTCGTTACGGACGGTTTCTTACGGGAGACGGGGGCCGGGCGGCACATTTCGCGCCACCACGACCCCCGACAGAGTACGACGAGCCCCGGCTCAGGGCCTACTCACTGGTCGCGGAATCGAACGATCTTGACGAATTCGTCCGCGTCCAGCGCCGCGCCGCCGATCAGGGCGCCGTCCACATCCGGCTGCGCCATGATCGCCGCCACATTGCCGGACTTCACCGAGCCGCCGTACTGGATCCGGACCTTGTCGGCCAGCTCCTGGCTGTACAGCTCGGCCAGCCGGCCGCGGATGGCCCCGCAGACCTCCTGGGCGTCCTCGGGGGTGGCGACCTCGCCGGTGCCGATCGCCCAGACCGGCTCGTACGCGATCACGATGGTCTCGGCCTGCTCGGCCGGGACGTCCTTGAGGGCGCCGTCCAGCTGCGCGAGGGTGTACGCCACCTGGTTGCCCGCCTTGCGGATGTCCAGGCCCTCGCCCACGCACAGGATCGGGGTGAGGTCGTTCCGGAAGGCCGCCTTCACCTTGCCGTTGCAGATCTCGTCCGTCTCGTCGTGGTACTGACGGCGCTCCGAGTGGCCGATGGCCACATAGGTGCACTTCAGCTTGGAGAGCATCGGACCGGAGATCTCGCCCGTGTACGCGCCGGAGTCGTGCGCGGAGAGGTCCTGGGCGCCGTACTTGATCTTCAGCTTGTCGCCGTCGACCAGGGTCTGCACCGACCGCAGATCGGTGAAGGGCGGCAGAACCGCGACCTCGACGGCCTCGTAGTCCTTGTCGGCGAGCGCGAAGGCGAGCTTCTGGACGTGGGCGATGGCCTCAAGATGGTTGAGGTTCATCTTCCAGTTGCCCGCCATCAGCGGGGTGCGGTCACTCACGGTGTTCAGTCCTCCAGTGCGGCGAGGCCGGGGAGCGTCTTGCCCTCGAGGTATTCGAGGCTCGCTCCACCGCCGGTCGAGATATGGCCGAAAGCGGATTCGTCGAAGCCCAGGATCCGGACGGCCGCGGCGGAGTCACCGCCGCCCACCACCGTGAAGGCGGGGCTGTCGAGAAGCGCCTGGGCCACGGCCTTGGTGCCGTCGGCGTAGTCGGGGTGCTCGAAGACGCCCATCGGGCCGTTCCAGAAGACGGTGGCCGTGTCGGCGAGCTTCGAGGCGTACAGCTTGCGGGAGTCCGGACCGATGTCCAGACCCTCCAGGTCGGCCGGGATGGCCTCCGCGGAGACGACCTGCGGATGCGCCGGGGCCTTGGTCTTGAGGTCCGGGAACCCGTCGGCGGCGAGGACGTCGACCGGCAGGACGAACTCCACGCCCAGCTCCTCCGCCCGCCGCAGATAGCCCTGGACGACCGGGACCTGGTCCTCCTGGAGCAGCGACTTGCCGACCTCGTGGCCCTGGGCCTTGAGGAAGGTGTACGCCATGCCGCCGCCGATCAGGATGCGGTCGGCCTTCTCCAGCAGGTGCTCGATGACGCCGAGCTTGTCGGAGACCTTGGCGCCGCCGAGGACCACCGCGTACGGCCGCTGGACGTCCTCGGTGAGCTTCTTGAGGACGGAGACCTCGGTGGCGATCAGACCGCCCGCGGCGTGCGGCAGCCGCGCCGGGAGGTCGTACACGGAGGCGTGCTTGCGGTGCACCGCGCCGAAGCCGTCGCCCACGTAGAGGTCGGCGAGGGCGGCGAGCCGGTCGGCGAACGCGCCGCGCTCGGCGTCGTCCTTGGCCGTCTCACCGGCGTTGAAGCGCAGGTTCTCCAGCAGCGCGACCTCGCCGGCGGCGAGCCCCGCGACGGTGGCGCGGGCGCTGTCGTCCACGGTGTCCGTCGCGAACGCGACCTGCTTGCCGAGGAGTTCGCCGAGCCGCCGGGCGACCGGGGCGAGCGAGAACCGCGGGTCGGGCTCGCCCTTGGGGCGGCCGAGGTGCGAGGCGACGACCACCTTGGCGCCCGCGTCCAGGAGCGCGGTGATGGTCGGCACGGCGGCGCGGATCCGGCCGTCGTCGGTGATCGTCTCGCCGTCGAGCGGGACGTTCAGGTCGGCGCGGACGAAGACCCGCTGCCCCTCGATCTGGAGATCGTCAATCGTCTTCACAGAGTGACTCCTTGTTCATGGCACGGACCCATGGCTCGGGATCCATTGCACCGGGCCCACGGCACGGGGCCCGTTACGACGTGTGCCGTAGCGGGCCCCGTTCCTGGCTCATCGCGGCAGGGTCAGAGCCGGCCGCCGACGTAGACGGTCAGGTCGACGAGACGGTTGGAGTAGCCCCACTCGTTGTCGTACCAGCCGACGACCTTGACCTGCTTGCCCTGGGCCATGGTCAGGCCGGAGTCGAAAGTGCAGGAAGCCGGCCAGTTGACGATGTCCGAGGAGACGATCGGGTCCTCGGTGTACTCCAGGACGCCCTTGAGCTGGCCCTCGGCGGCCTTCTGGAAGGCGGTGTTGATCTCGTCCTTGGTGACCTCGCGGTCCAGCTCCAGCACCAGGTCGGTGACCGAGCCGGTGGGGACCGGGACGCGCATCGCGATGCCGTCCAGCTTGCCCTGGAGCTGCGGCAGGACCAGCGCGGTGGCCTTGGCGGCGCCCGTGGAGGTCGGGATGATGTTCTCCGCGGCGGCGCGGGCGCGGCGCAGGTCCTTGTGCGGGAAGTCCAGGATCCGCTGGTCGTTGGTGTACGCGTGGACGGTCGTCATCATGCCCTTGACGATGCCGAAGTTCTCGTCGAGAACCTTGGCCATCGGCGCCACACAGTTGGTGGTACACGAGGCGTTGGAGATGACGTCGTGGTTGGCGGGGTCGTACTTGTCCTGGTTGACGCCCATCACGATCGTGATGTCCTCGTCCTTGGCGGGCGCGGAGATCAGGACCTTC
This sequence comes from Streptomyces sp. NPDC059850, assembly GCF_042731515.1. Lineage (NCBI taxonomy): Bacteria > Bacillati > Actinomycetota > Actinomycetes > Kitasatosporales > Streptomycetaceae > Streptomyces > Streptomyces sp. NPDC059850. The sequence goes on along the minus strand of NZ_JBHWJI010000039.1, from coordinate 68,170 downwards.
TTGGCGCCCGCGGCCAGGTGCTTGGCCGCGTCGTCACGCTTGGTGAAGATGCCGGTGGACTCGACGACGATGTCGGCCCCCAGCTCTCCCCACGGGAGGGCGGCCGGGTCGCGCTCGGCCATCGTCTTGAAGGTCTGGTTGCCGACCGTGATGGTGTCCTCGGTGTGGCTGACCTCGTACTTCAGCCGTCCGAGGATCGAGTCGTACTTGAGCAGGTGCACCAGGGTGGCATTGTCGGTCAGGTCGTTGACACCGACGATCTCGATGTCCGCGCCCTGCTCCAGGAGCGCGCGGAAGTAGTTGCGACCGATGCGGCCAAAGCCGTTGATGCCTACGCGGATCGTCACGAACCGATCTCCTCGTTGGTGTGCCGGTCTGGACGCCGGCGAGCTGTATGGGATGTCCCCGACCGCCTCCGACCCTACCGCTATCACGGAACGTGCGTGACATTGGCGGTCGGCGGCCCACAACCACCGGAAAGGGGCATGGGCCGCCGACTCAGTCACGTTCTGTCACGCTGTGTCAACGGCGCAGCGCACGCAGCGCACCGCGTACGAGCCGCTCCCGCTGGGCGTCGTCCTTCACGTGTTCCAGGCCGAAGCCGAGCAGCACGGTGTCCCGTGTGGTGACCCCGGCCGAGGTGCGGAACAGCTCCTTCGAGCGCGTCCAGTCCGCCGCGTTGACGGGGCTGCCCTCCGGCGCCCCCGGCACCGACCAGGGGCCCAGCGCCGTCTCGAAGCCCTCGCTGTCCCGGGTGCCGCCGCCGGTCACGAGCGCGGTGCTGTCGACGAAGGCGCCGCGCCCGGCCGCACTCGAATCGGTGACGTAGGAGAGGGCCAGTTCGACCTTCTCGCCCGCGTAGCGGCTCAGGTCCAGGGAGACCGGCGTCCAGCCGCCGGAGGAGCCCGTGAAGCTGTTCCAGGCGCCCGTGCCGCCCTGGGCGCGGCAGCCGTCGTCCGCGGCGGTCAGATAGCGCTTGAGGAACGGGTGGGTGGTCAGCAGGAAGCCCGCCTCGCACTCGGTCGGGACCTGGTCCGAGCTGGCGCCGCCCGCGTCCGGCAGCGTGGTCCAGTCGTCCTGGCCCGCGGTGTGCGCCTCGGCGATCACATGGTCGTAGCCGGGCTCGGTGTCGTAGCTGAGCCGGAAGGTCAGGCTCGGCTTGTCCTCGGCGCTCACCCCGGTGAGGTCGACGGTGCGGGACAGCCGCATCCAGGCGCTGTTCCGGTGGACGGCGGCGGCCATCCACTCGCCCTCGTAGGGCTGGTACGGGGTGCGCGCGCCGGAGTACGCGCCCGCGCCCGCGCTGCGGAACTGCGGGAAGTCCTCCGGCGGCAGTACATCGGAGGTGACGGTGTACGCGCCCGCGGCGTCCAGGGGGTTGCCGGGCGCGTCGCCGAGCGCCGCGGCGGCGCCGTCGAGCGCCCCGGCGCCCTCGTACGCGGTCGGCGACTTCACCGTGAGGCGGCCGTCGGCGCCCAGGTAGTACTGGCTGAAGTCGTCGGTGTCGGCCGGGCCGACCACGGAGCTGCCGCCCGCCTGCTCACCGGTGGTGATCAGCTTGCCGCCCTCGTTGAGGTAGTCGCGCACCGCGAGCAGGGTGGCCCCGCCGGGCTTCTCCGCGCCGGTGTACCAGAGCACCGTCCTGAAGTGGTCGAGCACTCCGAGCGCGGACGGCGCTCCCCGGGTCGCGACGTCCCAGACGGCCGCCTTGCGGCCGTTCGCGGCGAACGCGTCGGTGTACGCGGCGGTGTGCCGGGCCGGAGAGCCGCCGCCCTCCTCGGCGATCACCAGGGTGTCGGCGCGGGGCCGCTCGGCGACGGTGTAGGTGAACGGCTCGCTCGCGGTCCGCTCGCCGTCCTTCGTACGTCCGGTGAACCACACCCGCACCGTGTCGCCGGGGTCGGCTCCCCGGACCGAGGCCCGGTACTGGTCGAAGCGGATGTTGTCCTCGCCGCCGTAGGTCTCGCCGCCCTTCCAGGGCCGCAGGGACGCGGTGTGGGTGCGCCCGCCGTCGACCCGGTAGGCGAGCCTCTTGTCGCGGACGCTCTTGCGCGCGGTGACGGCGACGTCCTGGGCGGCGCCACGGGCGTAGGAGGTGGTGAACGCGTCCGGGGTGAAGTCGGGCGCGGTCATACCGACCGACGACGACGGCTGGTCGGGATGGAGGGCGGTCTCGGCGACGGAGAGCGCGAAGGGGATGTTCTTGGCGAACTCCTGCTGGATCAGCTTCTCGTCGTCCGGGAAGGTGAAGACGGACGCGCAGTCGCGCGGCTGCCAGGGGTCGTCGGGGCTGATGTTGGAGGCCGTCTGACAGGTCGACATCTCCGGGGTGAACATCATCATCCCGTTGACGTTGGCCGCGTGGCCGTCGGCCTCGCCGTTGGTGGTGTACAGCTCCGAGGACACTTGCGGGTGGTAGCCGGGGATCGCGGAGTGCTCGGGGGTGCCCGCGAGCGCCTCGTAGAGCACGTCGTCGGGGGTCGGGGTGGCGACCTGCCAGCCGACGCCGTAGAGCAGCAGTTCGGCGGCCGAGTGGTAGTTGATGCCGAGTTCGAAGCCGATGCGCTTCTGGAAGCGGTCCAGCGCCTTGGTCTCGGGCTCGGAGCCGGGGCCGGGGCCCCGGTAGGTCTCGTCGGCCGGGTCGGCGGACGACCCCTCGTTGTCGTAGCCCCACTTGTAGGGGAAGTTGCGGTTGGGGTCGACGCCGTCGCCCGGGGTGATCTTGCCGTCGCCGTTGTTGTCGCGCAGGGTCTTGCGCCACTGGCGGTTGGCCGGGCTCTGATGCGTGTAGTCGTAGCCGTCCGGGTTGGCGGAGAGCACGAACCACAGTTCGGTGCGGTCGACGATCCTGGTGACGCGGTCGTCCTTGCCGTAGTTGTCCAGGTAGTAGTGCATCAGTCGCCGGGTCATCTCCGGGGTGATCCACTCACGGGCGTGCTGGTTGGACATGTACAGGACCGACGGCTTGCTGCCGTCGCGGCTCTTCGCGGCGCCCTTGGTGAGCTTGAGCGCGAGGATGTCCTTGCCCTGGGTGGTCTTGCCGATGCTGACCACCTTGGTGATCCCGGGATGCGTCCGGCCGGTCTCGGTGATCTCCTGCCGGAGCCCTCCGTCGCCGCTGTACGGGCGGAAGACGCCGTCACCCGCGGCCTCGACGCGGTTCAGGGCCCGCTGGGAGAGCTTCTTCTCGGTGAGCGCCACGCCCTGGCCGCGCAGGGCGGCGGCCTGGGTGCCGGTCAGATACAGCTCGACCGGTCCGGCGCCCTTCTCGGGCACCTGCGTGCCGAGTTCCGTCCCGTCCACGCCCGCCCGCTGCAGCAGCGGGATCTGGGCCCGGGTGACCTGGGCGGTCCATACGGTCAGCGACTCGCCCGCGCTGTCGGACGCGCTGTCGGACGCGCTGTCGGACGCTGGTTGTGCCTGGGCCGCGGGTGTGGCGGCCAGTCCCCCCAGTAACAGTGCGCTCGCCGCGAGGATCGATGTGGTCATGCGTCTCTTCATGAGCCCCCCTGACTGTCGTTCCGACGTGTGGGTGCACCGACGCATAAGCCTCATGTCGCCACATGACCATGTCAACAGCGCCACGCGACGATAGTCCGATGGTGTGACGATCTATACGCACCGCGCCCCCGGCTCCGCGCGGGGAGCCGGGGGCGCGCGACGCGGCGGCCGGTCAGCCGACCATGCCCTCGGCCATCTCGTCGGTCAGGGTCGACTCCGTCCCCGGGATGCCCAGGTCCTGGGCCCGCTTGTCGGCCATGGCGAGCAGCCTGCGGATACGGCCCGCGACGGCGTCCTTGGTCAGCGGCGGGTCGGCGAGCGCGCCCAGCTCCTCCAGGGAGGCCTGCTTGTGCTCCATGCGCAGCCGCCCGGCCGCGGCCAGGTGCTCGGGCACCTCATCGGCGAGGATCTCCAGCGCGCGCTGCACCCGGGCGCCCGCGGCGACGGCGGCCCGGGCCGAGCGGCGCAGATTGGCGTCGTCGAAGTTGGCCAGCCGGTTGGCGGTGGCCCGCACCTCGCGGCGCATCCGGCGCTCCTCCCAGGCGAGCACCGACTCGTGCGCCCCCAGCCGCGTCAACAGCGCGCCGATGGCGTCACCGTCCCGGACGACCACCCGGTCCACTCCGCGCACCTCGCGCGCCTTCGCGGCGATCTGCAGTCTGCGGGCGGCGCCGACCAGCGCCAGCGCGGCCTCCGGGCCGGGGCAGGTCACCTCCAGGGAGGACGAGCGGCCGGGCTCGGTGAGCGAGCCATGGGCGAGGAAGGCCCCGCGCCAGGCGGCCTCGGCGTCACAGGTGGCGCCGGAGACGACCTGCGGTGGCAGCCCGCGGATCGGCCGGCCGCGGCCGTCGACCAGTCCGGTCTGGCGGGCCAGCTGATCACCGCCCGCCACCACCCGCACCACGTACCGACTGCCGCGGCGCAGCCCTCCGGGGGCCATCACCACCAGATCGGATGAGTGCCCGAAGATCTCCAGGATGTCCTTGCGGACCCTGCGGGCCGCGATGCCCGTATCCAGCTCCGCCTCGATCACAATGCGCCCGCTCACCAGGTGCAGGCCGCCCGCGAACCGCAGGATCGCCGAGACCTCCGCTTTCCGGCAGCAGGTGCGGGTGACGGGGAGCCGGGAGATTTCATCCTTCACCGCTGCCGTCATCGCCATGGGCCGATCCTTCCATGCATCCGAAAAATACGGTCGTAGGCGGCCGCCAGAAGCTCCGGGTCGTGCTTCGGGGAACCGTCGGTCGCGGCCACCGGCGCCAGCTCGACCGTGCCGCCCAGTCGCTTCGCGGCATCGCACAGACTGCTCTGGTCGGGGACGGCGGCCTCGTCGGCCAGCACCACGTCGAAGGCGAGTTTAGGGGCGTGTCGGGCCAAAACCTCCAAATGACGCTGCGGGGAGAAGCCATCGGTTTCACCGGGTTGCGGCGCGAGGTTCAGCGAAAGCACCCGGCGGGCCTTGGTGTCGGTGAGGGCGCGCAGCAAATCCGGCACCAGGAGATGCGGGATGACGGAGGAAAACCAGGAGCCGGGACCCAGCACCACCCAGTCCGCGTCCATCACCGCCTCGACCGCCTCGGGGACGGCCGGCGGGTCGTTCGGCACCAGGTGGACCGACTGCACCTCGCCGGGGGTGAGTGCGACCGTGGCCTGCCCGGCGACCGTCGACACCTCGTCCGGGCGCGCCGGGTCATGGCCCTTGACGTACGCCTGCAGCTCCAGCGGCACCGCCGACATCGGCAGCACCCGGCCGTGCGCGCCCAGCAGCTTGCCGACCAGGTCGAGCGCGGCCACATGGTCGCCCAGCTGCTCCCACAGGGCGACGATCAGCACATTGCCGACCGCGTGGCCGTGCAGCTCGCCCTCGCTGATGAAGCGGTGCTGGATGACCCGGGACCACGTCTGGCCCCAGTCGTCGTCCCCGCACAGGGCCGCCAGCGCCTTGCGCAGATCGCCGGGCGGCAGCACCCCCAGCTCGTCGCGGAGCCGTCCGCTGGAGCCGCCGTCGTCGGCCACCGTGACCACGGCGGTCAGATCACCGGTGATCCGGCGCAGCGCGGCGAGCGACGCCGACAGCCCCATACCGCCGCCCAGCGCGACCACCTTGGGCTGGGCGCTGCGGCCCGTACGGGCCCCGACGAGCCGCCGCAGCCGCCCGTTCCGCATCGTCACTCGCGCCCCATGTCACGGTGGACGATGACGGTCTCGACCCCTTCGGCGCCGAGCCGGGCGGCCAGCCGCTCGGACATCGCGACGCTGCGGTGCTTGCCGCCGGTGCAGCCGACCGCGATCGTCACGTAGCGCTTGCCCTCGCGGCGGTAGCCCGCGGCGATCAGCTGGAGCAGCTCGGCGTACCGGTCCAGGAACTCCTTGGCGCCGGGCTGGTTGAAGACATAGCCGGACACCTCCTCGTTGAGCCCGGTGAAGGGGCGCAGCTCGGGGACCCAGTGCGGGTTGGGAAGGAAGCGGCAGTCCACCACCAGATCGGCGTCGACCGGCAGGCCGTACTTGTAGCCGAAGGACATGACGGTGGCGCGCAGCTCCGGCTCCTCCTCACCGGCGAACTGGGCGTCCATCTTGGCGCGCAGCTCGTGCACGTTGAGGCTGGAGGTGTCGATCACCAGATCGGCGTCACCGCGCAGCTCGCGCAGCAGATCGCGCTCGGCCTCGATGCCGTCCACGATCCGCCCGTCGCCCTGCAGCGGGTGCGGACGGCGCACCGACTCGAAACGGCGCACCAGCGCCTCGTCGGACGCCTCCAGGAACAGCACGCGCCGCTTGACGTTCTTGGCGGCGAGGTCCGCGAGGGATTCGCGGAGGTTGTCGAAGAAACGGCGGCCCCGGACGTCCACCACCACGGCGATCCGGGCCACATTGCCCTGGGAGCGGGCGCCCAGGTCCACCATGGTGGGGATCAGCGCGGGCGGCAGATTGTCCACCACGAACCAGCCCAGGTCCTCCAGACACTTGGCCGCGGTACTGCGGCCCGCGCCGGACATGCCAGAGATGATCACCAGCTCGGGAATGGCTGCCGCCGCCTCGGCGGACTCTCCCGTCGTGCCCGTATTCACCTGCGCTCCGTCTCCGTGGTTCTCGTGCTCTGTCATGATCTCGTCCCCCGGCTCGCGGACGGCGCCGACGATGCGGCCTCGTCCTCAATGATCTCTCCTGTGGCGGTGTTCACGGCGGGGGCGGCCGGAGCCGCTCCGGTGAGCGCCGCCGCCACCGTCTCAGCCGTCTTCCGGCCGACGCCCGGCACCTCGCAAATCTGCTCGACCGTGGCGGCGCGCAGCCGCTTGACGGAGCCGAAGTGCTTGAGCAGCGCCTGCTTACGGCTGTCGCCGAGGCCCGGGACGGCATCCAGCGGCCCGGCCTTCAGCGCCTTGGCGCGCTTGCTGCGCTGGTAGGTGATGGCGAACCGGTGCGCCTCGTCGCGGACCCGCTGGAGCAGATACAGCCCCTCGCTGCTGCGGGGCAGCACCACCGGGTCGTCCTCGTCGGGCAGCCAGACCTCCTCGAGCCGCTTGGCGAGGCCGCAGACGGCCACGTCGTCGACGCCCAGCTCGTCCAGCGCCCGCTTGGCGGCGGCGACCTGCGGCTGCCCGCCGTCGACCACGACGAGCTGCGGCGGATACGCGAACCGCCTGGGCCTGCCGTCGTCGTCCAGGGGGCCGGAGACCTCCTCGGCGGGGGTCTCTTCGGCGGGCTGGCCGGTCTCCTCGCCGGGGGCGTCGCTCGCGGGTTCGGCGCTCTCCTCCCACTCCCCCGACTTCTGCTTCTCCTGCAGATAGCGGCGGAAGCGGCGGCCGACGACCTCGTGCATGGAGCGGACGTCGTCCTGACCGGCGAAGCTTTTGATCTGGAAGCGGCGGTACTCGCCCTTCCGCGCCAGCCCGTCTTCAAAGACCACCATGGACGCCACCACGTCATCGCCCTGGAGATGGGAGATGTCGAAGCACTCGATGCGCAGCGGCGCCGAGTCCAGCCCGAGCGCCTCGGCGATCTCCTCCAGGGCCCGGGAGCGGGTGGTGAGGTCGGAGGCGCGCTTGGTCTTGTGCAGCGCCAGCGACTGCTGCGCGTTCCGCTGGACCGTCGCCATCAGGTCCTTCTTGTCGCCGCGCTGCGGGATGCGCAGATCGACCCGGGAGCCCCGGCGCTCGCTGAGCCATTCGATGACCGGCTCGGCCGGGTCCGGTACGGCGGGCACCAGGACCTCCTTGGGCACCGCGTCGCCCCGCTCCTCCCCGTACAGCTGCTGGAGGGCGTGCTCGACCAGGTCGGCGGTGTCGACGGCCTCGACCTTGTCGGTGACCCAGCCGCGCTGGCCGCGCACCCGGCCGCCGCGGACGTGGAAGATCTGGACGGCGGCCTCCAGCTCGTCCTCGGCGAGCGCTATCAGGTCGGCGTCGGTCGCGTCGGCGAGGACGACCGCGTTCTTCTCCATGGCGCGCTTGAGCGCTCCTATGTCGTCGCGCAGCCGGGCGGCCTTCTCGTACTCCATCTCCTCGGCGGCCTCTTGCATCCGCTGTTCGAGGCGGCGGATGTAGGTGCCGGTGCGGCCCGCCATGAAGTCGCAGAACTCCTCGGCGAGTTCACGGTGCTCCTCGGCACTGACCCGGCCGACGCAGGGGGCCGAGCACTTGCCGATGTAGCCGAGCAGACAGGGGCGGCCGATCTGGGCGGAACGCTTGAACACCCCGGCCGAGCAGGTGCGCACGGGGAACACCCGCAGCATCAGGTCGACGGTCTCGCGGATCGCCCAGGCGTGCCCGTACGGACCGAAGTAGCGCACGCCCTTCTTCTTGGCGCCGCGCATGACCTGGACCCGCGGGAATTCCTCGCCCAGGGTCACCGCGAGCGACGGATAGCTCTTGTCGTCGCGGTACTTGACGTTGAACCGGGGATCGAACTCCTTGATCCACGAATACTCGAGCTGCAGCGCCTCGACCTCGGTCGAGACCACGGTCCACTCGACCGAGGCGGCCGTGGTGACCATCGTCCGCGTGCGCGGGTGAAGGTTCGCCAGGTCCTGGAAGTACGAGGAGAGCCGCGGGCGCAGGCTCTTCGCCTTTCCGACATAGATCACCCGGCCGTGCTCATCACGGAACTTGTAGACCCCCGGCGACTCGGGGATCTGTCCCGGCTTGGGGCGGTAGCTGCTCGGGTCGGCCATGGTCACCACCCTACTGGCGGGCGGTGACAGTGCAGGCGGATCAGGCCTCAGGCCCCGCGACGAGCTTTCCGCCCTCCGTCCTGACCGGCACGGACGGCAGCGGGGCGACGGCGGGCCCCTCCAGGACCTTGCCGGTGCGGGCGTCGAAGACGCTGCCGTGACAGGGGCAGCTGATCTTCCCGTCCTCGACGGCGTCCACGACGCAGCCCCGGTGGGTGCAGACCGCACTGAAGGCCGCGTAGCGGCCCTCGGCGGTCCGGGAGACGACCACCCGGTCCTCGCGGTAGATCTTCGCGCCATCGGCCGGTACGGCGTCGGCCGGGCCGAGGTCGACGGGGGCGGTGGGGGTCGGGGACGCCTTCTTGCCCGATTCCTCCGGCGAGCAGGCCGCCGCCCCGAGCCCGGCGGCTCCGGCCAGCGCCGCTCCGCACAGCACGGTTCGTCGGGAGGCGGGCTGGCTGGTCATGCGGGGCTCCACGGGGCAGGGCGGTACGGGATGGGGCTGGCATATGACGATACCGGTACGGATCGGGCCACTCACCGGCGGATCCGGGTTCGTTCAGAGCGGACGTAAACGATTGCGCAAGCGTTTACGCACGGTCGCCGATGCGGTACGTTCCCCCACGTTCCCGCAGCACACCGCGAAGGCAGCACACCGAGGAGAGGGGCGGACGGATGGCGACCATGGTCGACGTGGCCCGGCGCGCGGGGGTCTCCGTGGCCACCGTCTCGCATGTGGTCAACGAGACCCGCCGGGTGCGCCCGGCCACCCGGCAGGCCGTCCTGGACGCCATCGACGACCTCGGCTACACCCCGAACACCCTCGCCCGCTCCCTCGTCACCGCCCGCACCCGGTCGATCGGGCTGGCCGTCTCGGCGATCAGCAATCCGTACTTCACCGAGATCCTGCAGGGCGTGGAGGCCAGCGCCCTCGAACACGGCTACAGCCTGCTGATCGCCGATCCGCACGACGACCCGGACCATGAGCGGAAGGTCGTCCAGCTGCTCCATGAGCGGCGCGTGGACGGAGTGATCGTCGCGCCGTCCGCCGACCCCACCGAGCTGATCGGCTATCTGACCCGGCACGGGGTCCCGTGCGTCTTCCTGGACCGGCTGGTCGGCGACGGGCACAACCATCCGTACGACCAGGTCGGCGCCGAGAACGCGTTCCCGCTCGAACAGCTGGTGCGCCATCTCGCCGAGCTGGGCCACCGCCGCATCGGCCTGGTCGCGGGCCAACCGGGGCTGAGCACCACCGCCGAGCGGATCGACGGCTACCGCTCCGGACTGCACCACAGCGGGCTGCCGTTCGACCCCGGTCTGCTGGCGGACGGCCACTCCGAGGCGCGCGGCGCGGAGGACGCCACCCACCGGCTGCTGGCCTCCGCCGAACCGCCCACCGCGATCATCACCGCCAACAACGCGATGACGATCGGCGCGCTGCGCGCCCTGCGGGCGGCGGGCCGCGCCGTACCGGGCGATCTGGCGCTCGTCTGCTTCGACGACTTCTCCTGGGCCGATGTCTTCTCCCCCGGGCTCACCGCGATCGCCCAGCCCAGCCGGGAGATCGGCAGCACCGCGGTCCGGCTGCTGCTGGACCGCCTGGAGCGGCCGGAGCGCCCGCCGCGTACCGTGCGGCTGCCGTGTGCGTTCGTCCACCGCACGTCCTGCGGCTGCGCCCCCGAATCCGGGCCCGAATCCGCTCCCCCGTCCCCCGATCGCCCGCCGCCCTCAGGAAAGGACCCCGTCTCGTGATCGTCGTCGCCGGAGAAGCCCTGATCGATCTCGTGCCCGATCGCGCGGCCCCCGCCGCGACGGGCGACGAACTGCCCGCACTGCGTCCGGCACGCGGCGGCGGCCCCTACAACACCGCGATGGCGCTGGGGCGGCTCGGCGTGCCGACCGCGTTCTGCTCCCGGGTCTCCACGGACGGCTTCGGCGAGGCGCTGCTCTCCCGGCTGCGGCAGGACGGGGTGGACACCGCGCTGGTGCAGCGCGGCCCGGAGCCCACCACCCTCGCCGTCGCGTCGATCGGCGCCGACGGTTCCGCGGGCTACGGCTTCTACGTACAGGGCACCGCGGACCGGCTCTTCACGCTGCCCCCGGCCCTGCCCGAGGGGACCACCGCGCTGTCGCTGGGGACCTGTTCGCTGGTGCTTGAGCCGGGCGCGAGCGCGTACGAGGAGCTGCTGCGGCGCGAGGCCGGGCGCGGCGTCTTCACCGCGCTCGACCCCAACATCCGCACCGGGCTCATCCCCGACCCGGACGCCTACCGGGCCCGGTTCCGCGGCTGGCTGCCGTACGTCGGGCTGCTCAAGCTGTCGGTCGAGGACGCGCGCTGGCTGGCCGGTACCGGGGACGCCCCGGCGGACTCCGACGCGGCGGTCGAGGCGGCGATACGGGAGTGGGCGGCGGCCGGACCCGCGGCCGTGGTCTGCACCCACGGCGGGGACGGGCTGAGCGTGCTGTGCCAGGACGGATCCCGCTGGGCCGTGCCCGGGGAGCGGGTGGAGGTCGTGGACACCATCGGGGCGGGCGACACCGTGAACGCCGCGCTGCTGCACCGGCTGACGGCGCACCAGGCGCTGTCGGCGCCCGCGCTGGCCAAGCTGGACGAGGCGGCCTGGCGGGACGTCCTGGGCTTCGCCGCCCGGGCCGCCGCGCTCACCTGCTCCCGGGCAGGCGCCGAGCCGCCGTACGCCGCTGAGCTGGCGTAAGCGCGCGTCGGCCCGGAAGCCGACGGAAGGCGCCGCGCCCGACCGGGCGCGGCGCTTCGTCCGCCTACTTGGCGGCTGTCCGCTTCGAGGCGGCCGTGGACTTGGCCGCCGTCTTCTTCGTGACGGCCTTCTTCGCCACGGCCTTCTTCGCAGCGGTCTTGTTCGCCGCGGTCTTGTTCGCCGCGGTCTTCTTGGCCGCCGCCTTGGCCGGGGCCTTCTTGCCGCCCGTACGAGCGGCGGGCACCGTCGCGTCGCTCACCCGGTCGCCCAGCACCTCCCGCAGGAACTTCCCGGTGTGGCTGGCCGGGACCGAGGCCACATCCTCCGGGGTGCCCTCGGCGATGACCAGACCACCGCCGCTGCCGCCCTCCGGGCCCATGTCGACAACCCAGTCCGCCGTCTTGATCACATCGAGGTTGTGCTCGATGACGATCACCGTGTTGCCCTTGTCGACCAGACCGGACAGCACATTGATCAGCTTGTTGATGTCCTCGAAGTGCAGACCGGTGGTCGGCTCGTCCAGCACATAGACCGTCCGCCCGGTGGAACGCTTCTGCAGCTCGCTCGCCAGCTTGACCCGCTGTGCCTCACCGCCGGAGAGGGTCGGCGCGGGCTGGCCGAGCCGGACGTAACCCAGCCCGACCTCGTTGAGGGTGCGCAGATGGCGGGCGATCGTGGGCACCGCCTCGAAGAAGTCCAGCGCCTCCTCGATGGGCATGTCCAGCACCTCGGCGATGGACTTGCCCTTGTAGTGCACCTCCAGGGTCTCCCGGTTGTAGCGCGCGCCGTGGCAGACCTCGCACGGCACATACACATCCGGCAGGAAGTTCATCTCGATCTTGATGGTGCCGTCGCCGGAGCAGTTCTCGCAGCGGCCGCCCTTGACGTTGAAGGAGAAGCGCCCGGGCATATAGCCGCGCACCTTCGCCTCCATCGTCTCGGCGAACAGCTTGCGCACATGGTCGAAGACCCCGGTGTACGTGGCCGGGTTGGACCGAGGGGTGCGGCCGATGGGCGACTGGTCGACATGGACCACCTTGTCGACCAGATCGTCACCGGCGACCCGGGTGTGCCGCCCGGGGACGGTCTTCGCCCCGTTCAGCTCGCGGGCCAGATGGGTGTAGAGGATGTCGTTGACCAGCGTGGACTTCCCGGATCCGGAGACCCCGGTGACGGCGGAGAGCACTCCCAGCGGGAAGGACACATCGATGTCCTGGAGGTTGTTCTCCCGGGCGCCGTGCACCGTCAGCTGCCGCGCCGGGTCCATCGGCCGCCGGGCCCCCGGCAGCGGGATGACCTTCTTGCCCGACAGATAGTGGCCGGTCGCCGACTCCTCGTTGACCAGCAGCTCGCTCAGCGGCCCGCTGTGCACCACCTTGCCGCCGTGCTCGCCCGCGCCCGGGCCGATGTCCACCACCCAGTCCGAGGTCTTGATGGTGTCCTCGTCGTGCTCCACGACGATCAGGGTGTTGCCGAGGTCGCGCAGCCGCACCAGCGTCTCGATCAGCCGGTGGTTGTCGCGCTGGTGCAGGCCGATCGACGGCTCGTCCAGCACGTACAACACGCCCACCAGGCCGGAGCCGATCTGGGTGGCCAGCCGGATGCGCTGGGCCTCACCGCCGGAGAGCGTGCCCGCCGCCCGGTTGAGCGAGAGATAGTCCAGGCCGACGTCGACCAGGAACCGCAGCCGCTCGTTGACCTCCTTGAGGACCCGCTCGGCGATGGTCTTCTCGCGGTCGGTCAGCTCCATGTTCCGCAGAAACTCGGCGCATTCGCTGATCGACATCGCGGAGACGTCCGCGATGGACCGCTCCTGCACGGTGACCGCGAGGACGATCGGCTTGAGGCGGGTGCCGTCACAGGTGGGGCAGGGCACCTCGCGCATATAGCCCTCGAACCGCTCCCGGCTGCTGTCGCTCTCCGCCTCCGTATGACGCCGCTTGACGAACGGCACCGCGCCCTCGAACGCGGTGGTGTACGCGCGCTGGCGGCCGTAACGGTTGCGGTAGCGGACCTCGATCTGGGTGCGGTGGCCGTTCAGCAGGGCCTTCTTGGCCCGCTGCGGAAGCCCGGCCCAGGGGATGTCCGTACGGAAGCCGAGCGCGTCGGCGAGCGCGCCGACCAGCCGCCCGAAGTAGTCCTTGGTGTGGCCGTGGGACCAGGGGTGGATGGCGCCCTCGTCCAGCGACTTCTCCTCGTCCGGAACGATCAGCTCCGGGTCGACCTCCATCCGGGTGCCGATCCCGGTGCAGTCCGGGCAGGCGCCGAACGGCGAGTTGAAGGAGAAGGAGCGCGGCTCCAGCTCCTCGAAGGACAGGTCGTCATACGGGCAGTAGAGGTGCTCGGAGAACATCCGCTCGCGCTGCGGATCGTCCTCGTCGAGATCCACGAAGTCCAGGATGATCATGCCGCCGGAGAGGCCGAGCGCGGTCTCCACCGAGTCGGTCAGCCGCCGCTTGGCGCTGTCCTTGACGGTGAGGCGGTCCACGACCACCTCGATGGTGTGCTTCTCCTGCTTCTTCAGCGTCGGCGGGTCGGACAGCTGGATCGTCGCGCCGTCGACCCGGGCCCGGCTGTAGCCCTTGGTCTGCAGATCGGAGAAGAGGTCGACGAACTCCCCCTTGCGCTCGCGCACCAGCGGGGAGAGCACCTGGAAGCGGCTGCCCTCGGGCAGCTCCAGCACCCGGTCCACGATCGCCTGCGGCGACTGCCGGGCGATCGGGCGGGCGCACTCCGGGCAGTGCGGCTTGCCGATGCGGGCGAACAGCAGCCGGAGGTAGTCGTAGACCTCGGTGATGGTGCCGACGGTCGAGCGCGGGTTGCGCGACGTCGACTTCTGGTCGATCGAGACCGCCGGGGACAGACCCTCGATGAAGTCCACATCGGGCTTGTCCATCTGACCCAGGAACTGCCGGGCGTAGGAGGAGAGCGACTCGACGTAGCGGCGCTGCCCCTCGGCGAAGATCGTGTCGAACGCGAGGGACGACTTGCCCGACCCGGAGAGTCCGGTGAAGACGATGAGGGAGTCGCGAGGGAGGTCGAGCGAGACGTTCTTGAGATTGTGCTCGCGAGCGCCACGGACGATGAGACGGTCGGCCACGCCGGTCGGCACCTTTCTTGAGGAGAGGTGGGTGCGCCGGGCCCGCTCCCGGTCCCTTCCCGACGGTACCGACGGGCAGGACGGAGCGGAGCGAAGCCCCCAACCCAGGGTATGGGGGCGCCACGGCGATGTCTTAAGGATGCAGCACGCCGAGCCTATAGCACGCACATTCGATTTGCCGGGCCCGCGTGCCTCGTTCACCCGATCGTGTAGCCGGTGCCCTTCGGTTGCTACGGGATAAAAGGCACATCACGCCCCCGATATTCCCCGCCGGGCAGCGTCCTGTCATCTCGCCCCCGACGCCGCGCCGCCCGGCCCTCCGAGACTAGGCTTGAGGTCATGACCTATAGCGGAGCGGTGACGGTCGGCGGACCGGCGGACGTGCACGAACTGCCCGATCTGATGATCTCGAAGGTCGCGGTCGGCCCCATGAACAACAACGCGTATCTGCTGCGTTGCCGGGCCACCGACGAGCAGTTGCTGATCGACGCGGCCGCCGAGCCGCAGACCCTGCTCTCCCTGATCGGCGAGAGCGGCATCGCCTCCGTCGTCACCACCCACCGCCACCAGGACCACTGGAACGCGCTGCGCGAGGTGGTGGACGCCACCGGCGCCCGCACCCTGGCGGGCCGGTACGACGCCGAGGGCATCCCGGTGCCCACCGATGTGCCGGTCGAGGACGGCGAGACGGTGCGGGTCGGCCGGGTCGAGCTGACCGCCCGCCATCTGGTGGGCCACACCCCGGGCAGCATCGCCCTGGTCTACGACGACCCGCACGGCCATCCGCACGTGTTCACCGGCGACTGCCTCTTCCCGGGCGGCGTCGGCAACACCTGGAAGGACCCCAAGGCGTTCGAGAGCCTCCTCCACGACGTCGAGACCAAGCTCTTCGACCGGCTCCCGGACGAGACGTGGGTCTACCCCGGCCACGGCGACGACACCACCCTCGGCGCCGAGCGCCCCCACCTCACCGAATGGCGCGAGCGCGGCTGGTAGCGCCCTCCAGTCCCGTACCGCGCGACTGGTGCGAGCGCGGCTCGTAGCGCCCCCTCCGCCCCCGTACCGCGCCGCGTGCCGCCGCGCGCCCCGTAACCGGTGGGGCGCGGCGGCGGTTGGCGCGGCATGCACGACGTCCCGCGCCACGACGACCGCGCCCCGTCCGCCCCTGCCGCCCCGTCCATGGCTCGCCTCGCCGCCGCGTCGCTGGCAGGCACCGCCATCGAGTTCTACGACTTCTTCGTCTACGGCACGGCCGCTGCCCTCGTCCTCGGCCCGCTCTTCTTCCCCACCTTCTCGCCGCTCGCGGGTACCCTGGCCGCCTTCGGCACCTTCGCCGCCGGATTCATCTCCCGGCCGCTGGGCGCGATGCTGCTCGGGCCGCTCGGCGACCGCCACGGCCGGCGGCCGGTGCTCATCGCCTCGCTGCTGCTGACCGGCCTCGCGACGGTCGCGGTCGGCTTCGTCCCGACGTACGACACGATCGGCATCGCCGCCCCCGCCCTGCTGCTCACGCTCCGCTTCCTGCAGGGGCTCGGGCTCGGCGGCGAATGGGGCGGCGCGGTGCTGCTCACCGCCGAACACGCGCCCGCCGGGCGGCGCGGCCTGTGGTCGGGCTTTCCGCAGGTCGGCCCGGCCATCGGCTTTCTGCTGGCCAACGGCACGATGCTGATCCTGTCCGCCACGCTGTCCGACGCCGCGTTCCGCTCGTGGGGCTGGCGGGTGCCGTTCTGGGGCGCAGGGCTGCTGGTGGCCGCCGGGCTGCTGCTGCGCACCCAGGTGACCGAGACCCCGAGGTTCCAGGAGCTGGCCGAGCGCGACGAGCGGGCCGCCGCACCGCTGGCCGAGGTGGTGCGCGACCACTGGCGGCTGGTGCTGCTGACCGCGGGCGGGCTCGCGGTGGGGTACGCGGTCTTCTACGCGGTGACCACCTGGTCCCTCGCCTACGGCACCGAGCGGCTCGGAGTGGACCGGACGACCATGCTCGGCTGCATCATGGCGGCCGTGGCGGTCAAGGGCGCCGTGACGCCCCTGGCGGCCCATCTCGGCGACCGCTACGGACGGCGGCCCCTGTGCCTGCTGGGCTGCGCGGCCACGGTGGTGTGGACGTTCCCGCTGATCGCGCTATTGCGCACCGGGGAGCCGCCTTGGATGTTCCTGGGCTTCCTGGGCGCGCTGCTCGCCTTCATCACCATGTTCGCCGTGACCTCGGCCTATCTGCCCGAGCTGTACGAGCCGCGGGTGCGCTGCACGGGCGCGGGGCTCGGCTACAACCTCGCGGGGGTGCTCGGCGGCGCGCTCACCCCCATCGTGGCGACCACGGTCTCCCGGGGCGACGGCCCGCCCTGGGGCGTCGCCCTGTATCTGACCGCGATCGCGCTGCTGAGCCTGGGCTGCTTCGCCCTGCTGCCGGAGACACGGCCGACGGCCGACCGTCCGGCGGGCGGACGATCGGCCGTGCGGCCCCTGGAGGCCGGGGAGGCTCCTGCCTGAGCCCCGGTCTCCTGATGGACAGTGCCGGGTAGGCGTCAGACGTCGGCACTGTCCTTGTCCCGGGACGGGCCCTCCCCGGTCCCCGCCTCCGCCAGGGCCTTCTTCTTGGAGGCGTAGAGGCTGGTGATCGTCGTGACCACGAGCACCCCGCAGATCACACCCAGCGAGACCGGTATGGAGATCTGCGGGACATGCACCCCGGACTCGTGGAGCGCGTGCAGCACCAGCTTGACGCCGATGAAGCCGAGGATGACCGACAGCCCGTACGACAGGTGGACCAGCTTCTTGAGCAGCCCGCCGATCAGGAAGTACAGCTGGCGCAGACCCATCAGCGCGAAGGCGTTGGCGGTGAACACGATGTACGGGTCCTGGGTCAGGCCGAAGATCGCGGGGATGGAGTCCAGCGCGAAGAGGACGTCCGTGGTGCCGATCGCCAGCATGACGATCAGCATCGGCGTCATCAGCTTCTTGCCGTTCTCCATGATGAACAGCTTGGTGCCGTGGTACTGGTCGGTGGAGGGGAAGCGCTTCTCGACCGCCTTGAGCAGGCGGTTCTCCTCGAACTCCTCTTCCTCCTCACCGGCGCGCGCCTCCTGGATGAGCTTCCAGGCGGTCCAGATGAGGAAGGCGCCGAAGATGTAGAAGACCCAGGCGAAGGTCGAGATGATCGCGGCGCCCGCGGCGATGAAGACCGCCCGCAGCACCAGCGCGATCAGCACACCCACCATCAGCACCCGCTGCTGGTAGATCGTCGGCACCGCGAACTTCGCCATGATCAGGACGAAGACGAAGAGGTTGTCGACGCTCAGCGACTTCTCGGTGATGAAGCCCGCGAAGAACTCGCCGGAGGGCTGGCCGCCCGCGAAGACCAGCAGGCCGAGCCCGAAGAGCCCGGCGAGCGCGATCCAGACGGCGGTCCAGATTCCGGCCTCCTTGAGGGAGACCTCATGCGGTTTGCGGCCGCCTATGAAGAAGTCGACGGCGATAAGGGCGCAGAGACCGACAATCGTCAGCCCCCACATGGCCACGGAAACGTCCACGGATCCTCCGGCATTCGTACGGCAATTTCAGCGTCGTCGCTGCCGGAGGTCTCTTCCGCCCGGGCTCGCGCCACGGACCGGTGTCCCGGGACCGCGCCCGACCCGACTCAAGGTGCACGGGCGCGATCCGTGGTGACGGGAACACCGCTAAGGAGTACTCCCCTCCGCGTAAAGAAGAGTACAGGAACCCCCATGAAAGAGTAAAGAGAAAGGCAAGTGCCCTGTTCAGAAGGGGCTTTGAGGCAACGGACGAGGTCAGCGTCCGTACGTCTGCCGGGCCCGCGCCACCTGCCCCAGCACCTGCTGCAGCACCTGGCTCCCGGCCGGGGCAAGCGACGGTTCGTACGTCCAGGCGTGGCCGACCCAGGGGTCGGCGAGGTGATCGTCGGCGACCGGTGTGATCCGCAGCAGCGAGCGCCACAGCGGGTCCAGCACCGGCCCGTACGCCTGCGCGTCCTCGCGGTCCGCGACCATCATCAGATGCACCCCGACCGAGGGCCCCTCGTCCGCGAGATAGCGCAGCTGGGTGACGGCCCGGTCGTCGAAGCCGTGCGGGAAGTCGTGGACGATCAGCAGCTGCTGGGCGAGGTCCAGATCGGGCGGCAGCGCGTCCGTGGCCCCGCTGCGGACCGCCATCTGCACCAGGTCGACGCGCCGGGTCAGCGCGGCGAGCGCCGAGGACACCCCCGCCGCCCCGGCCACCGGCGGCTCACGCAGCGCGCCGGACGACAGCAGCGGGGCCAGCGACCCCGCTGCCGAGCCCGCCGGGTCGATCACATGCATCGAGAACTCGTCCACCGGATACACCGCCAGCAGCCGCGCCGCCAGCGCCGCCGCCGTGTCGGCGGCCAGCCCGCGCAGCTCGGTGGAGTCCAGCAGGGCGCCACGGGCCGAGCCGGTGCGCCCCGCGTCGATCCACAGACCGCGCTCCAGCGGCAGCCGCACCAGCATCGGAATGCGCAGCTCCGTGCGCTCCGGAAGGTGCAGATCGCCCAGGCGCAGCGCCATCGGGACCTCCATCGGCACCTGATAGCCCCGCCAGACCGGGCTGTCCCAGCGGGCGTACGCGGGCGGCAGCGCGGGCTCGACGACCTCGGCCTCGGCGGCCAGCTGCGCCAGGTCGCGGTCGAGGGCGGAGCGGGCCTGCTCGACCAGACCGGCCTGCTTGGCGCGGGCCTGCGCGCGGGCGGCGTCGGCCGCGGGGCCGACCCGGGTGCGCGGGTCGGAGAGCACCTTGTCCAGCTCCTGCTCCATCCGGGATTCGGCGAAGTCGACGGCGCTGCGATAGGCGGCGGCGGTGCGGGCCAGGTCCTCGAACATGCCCCAGACCTGGTTGTAGAGCCGCTCGTCCATGGTCCAGCCGGAGGCGTCCCCCGCGACGGGCCGGGCGGGCTGTCCCGGCGTGGCGGGCGGCGCGGCCGGGGGCGGCGTGGGCGGCGCGGCGGTACGGCGGCCGGGGTGCTGGTAGTTGATCGGCCCACCCGGGGCGGTGTCCCCCGCCGAGGACGACGGCTGAGCCCCCGCCTGGGGCTGGGTCTGTGCCTGGGCCGGGGTCTGGGCCTGGGCCGGGGTCTGGGCCTGGGCCGGGGTCTGGGCGTCCGGCGCGGGTCCGGCGCCCGCCGTGGCCGTACGCACCCGGCCATCGCCCCCGGCGGCACGCGGCGGGGGCTGGGCCACCGAGCGGGCCATGCCGCGCGCCACCGCGTCGTTGATCTCGGTGGCCAGCTCGACGGCCTGGGGCAGTCCCTGGTCCCGCAGCATCTCCGCCAGCCCGCCCGCGTACCCCTGGCCCACCGCGCGCACCTTCCAGGCGTCCTGCCTGCGGTACAGCTCCAGGGCGACCACCGCGGACTCCGAGTCCAGGTCGGTGAGGGTGTAACCGGCCACCCCGGTGCCGTCCAGACCCGTGACGGCGACGGACGGCGCGGCCATGGCGCCGAACCGGGCCGGGCCACCGGCCCCGCGCACCAGGGCGAGCAGCACATGCACCCGGTGGACACCCTCGGGCAGCGCGTCGAGATCGACGGCGAGCCGATGGTCGGCCGCCGCCTGTTTGGACACTTCGATGCCGGGCAGCTGCGGCGAGGCGGGGTGCGCGACCCACTCGACGCCCCGTACCGTGCCCTGCTCATCGCCGAGTGTCGCCCCGGCCACGATCGGATTGCCCGCCGAGATCCGGATCTCCAAACGGGTCTCGGGCAGCGGGTGGTTCTGCCCCCGGACCAGCTCGGCCGTCATCGTGCGTCCCCTCGTTGTGTTCCGTTGTGTGCGTGGTGGTGCGGTGGTGCGGCGGCGCGTGAGCGCGTCGGCCCGGTGGGCAGACGCACCACCGGGCCGACGGGGAGAAACCGCTCCGCTTACAGGTGCGGCACGATGTGCGGCATCAGGTCCTGGAAGGTACGGCCGTTGGCCGGTTCACCCACGGCCTTCATCTGCCACGCGCTGCCCGCGCGCTGCACGATGGCCATGATCTGCGCGGTGTACTGGCCGCCGCCGGTGAGCGTGTAGCGGGCCAGCTCATCGCCGTTGGTCTCGTCGACCAGTCGGCAGAACGCGTTCTGCACCTCGGCGAAGGTCTGGCCGGTGAAGGAGTTCACCGTGAAGACGATCTGGTCGATGTGCACCGGCACCCGCTGCAGATCGACCAGGACCGCCTCGTCGTCGCCGCCCTGGCCCGCGCCGCCGACCAGGTTGTCGCCGGTGTGGCGCACCGAGCCGTCGTCGCTCACCAGGTGACGGAAGAACACGACATCGGTCGGCTGCTTGTCGGCGAAGAGCACCGCCGACGCGTCGAGGTCGATCTCACGGGTACGGGAGCCGAACAGTCCCCGGCGGGGCGCCGCCTGCCAGCCCAGTCCCATCCGCACCGCGGTCAGGGTGCCCCCGTCGGCCTTCTGCAGGCTGATGGCCTGTCCCTTGGACATGTTGACCGTCACGCGCTGTCCCTACTCTCGTCTCTCGGTTTCCCCGTGGCCACCGCGCACGGCGCGGCCGAAGCCGCGCCGCCTCGCATGGCCCTCCCGAAAACCCTATGCACGGCGACCAGGGGTCCGGCCAGGCCAGCGCGCTTTTGTGTCGGTCTTGCAACACAGCGGGACCTCGGCGGAACCCCATCCGCCCCAGGGGTCAGGAGAGCCCGGCCTCCCTCATCTGCCGCAGCTCCTTCTTCAGCTCCCCGACCTCGTCCCGCAGCCGGGCCGCGACCTCGAACTGCAGCTCCGCCGCGGCGGCCCGCATCCGGTCGGTCATCTCCTCGATCAGCTCGGCCAGTTCGGCGGCCGGACGGTCGGTCAGCTCGCCGTCCTTCGCCCCCTTCCCGGCCTTGCCGCCCGCCTTGTGGGACGCCAGGGCGGGCACCGGCGCCTTCGCCTGCCCCTTGCCCGCTCCCTTACCCTGGTCCGCCGACTTGCGGTAGCCGGTTTCCAGCAGCTCCTTGGTGTCGATCTCCTCGCGCGCGAGGGTCGCCACGATGTCGCCGATCTTCTTGCGGAGGGGCTGCGGGTCGATCCCGTTCTTCTCGTTGAACGCGATCTGCTTCTCCCGGCGGCGGTTGGTCTCGTCGATGGCCTTCTCCATCGCCGGGGTGACCTTGTCGGCGTACATGTGCACCTGGCCCGAGACGTTACGGGCGGCGCGGCCGATGGTCTGGATCAGCGAGGTGCCGGAGCGCAGGAAGCCCTCCTTGTCCGCGTCGAGGATGGCCACCAGCGAGACCTCGGGCAGGTCGAGGCCCTCCCGCAGCAGGTTGATGCCGACCAGGACGTCGAACTCGCCCGCGCGCAGCTCGCGCAGCAGCTCCACCCGTCGCAAAGTGTCCACGTCGCTGTGCAGATAGCGCACCTGGATGCCCAGTTCGAGCATGTAGTCCGTCAGGTCCTCGGCCATCTTCTTGGTGAGGGTGGTGACGAGGACCCGCTCGTCCTTCTCGGTGCGGGTGCGGATCTCATGGATCAGATCGTCGATCTGCCCGTCGGTGGGCTTGACCACGACCTCGGGGTCGACCAGGCCGGTCGGCCGGATGATCTGCTCCACGAAGCCGTCGCCACGGGACATCTCATACGTGCCGGGGGTCGCGGAGAGGTAGACGGTCTGGCCGATCCGCTTCTGGAACTCCTCCCACTTCAGCGGGCGGTTGTCGAGCGCGGAGGGCAGCCGGAAGCCGTGCTCGATCAGCGTGCGCTTCCGGGACGCGTCGCCCTCGTACATCGCGCCGATCTGCGGCACGGTGACATGCGACTCGTCGATGACCAGGAGGAAGTCGTCCGGGAAGTAGTCGAGCAGGGTGTGCGGCGGGGAGCCGGTCTCGCGGCCGTCGATGTGCAGCGAGTAGTTCTCGATGCCGGAGCAGGTGCCGATCTGCCGCATCATCTCGATGTCGTACGTGGTGCGCATCCGCAGCCGCTGGGCCTCCAGCAGCTTGCCCTGCTTCTCCATCCGGGCGAGGGTCTGGTCCAGCTCGGACTCGATCCCGGCGATGGCCTTCTCCATGCGCTCGGGCCCGGCCACATAGTGGCTGGCCGGGAACACATACAGCTCCTGGTCGTCGCTGATCACCTCGCCGGTGAGCGGATGGAGCGTCGACAGCGCCTCGATCTCGTCGCCGAACATCTCGATCCGGACCGCCAGCTCCTCGTAGACCGGGAAGATCTCGATGGTGTCGCCGCGGACCCGGAAGGTGCCCCGGGTGAACGCCATGTCGTTACGGCTGTACTGGATGTCCACGAAGCGGCGCAGCAGCTGGTCGCGGTCGAACTCCTCGCCGACCTTGAGCGGCACCATGCGGTCCACGTACTCCTGCGGGGTGCCCAGGCCGTAGATGCAGGAGACGGATGCCACCACGACCACATCGCGCCGGGTGAGCAGCGAATTCGTCGCGGAGTGGCGCAGCCGCTCGACCTCCTCGTTGATCGAGGAGTCCTTCTCGATGTAGGTGTCCGACTGCGGTACGTACGCCTCGGGCTGGTAGTAGTCGTAGTACGAGACGAAGTACTCGACCGCGTTGTTCGGCAGCAGCTCGCGGAACTCGTTGGCGAGCTGGGCGGCGAGGGTCTTGTTCGGCGCCATGACGAGCGTGGGGCGCTGAAGCTTCTCGATCATCCACGCGGTGGTCGCGGACTTGCCGGTGCCGGTCGCGCCGAGCAGCACGACATCCTTCTCACCGCCGCTGACGCGCCGCTCCAGGTCGGCGATGGCCGTGGGCTGGTCGCCGCTGGGCGTGTACGGGCTGACGACCTCGAAAGGCGCCACCTTGCGTTCGATCTGAGTCACGGGCCGCATGAGACCCACCGTACGACTCGCCACTGACAACGGCCGGACCTCCCGCTCTCCCCGCCGCTCCGGGAGGGGTACGGGATGGATCAATGTACGGCCTTTCTGTGACTGTCCTCGGGGGCGCGCGTCTGGCACGCTTCGGCCGTCCGCGAGTCAGACGACGCGAGGAGTCCGTATGCAGATCCGCCCCGCCGCCGCGTTAACCGGCGCTCTCCTGGGTGTCTCCGCGCTCTTCCTCCCCACGGCGGCCCAGGCCGCCCCCGGCGCATCGCACCACCACCACCCCACGACGGTGGCGCACCGGGGAGCCTCCGCCTACGCCCCCGAGAACACCCTGGCCGCCGTCGACGCCGCCGATGACCTGGGCGTCGACTGGGTGGAGAACGACGTGCAGCGCACCCGGGACGGCGAGCTGATCATCATGCACGACACCACACTCACCCGGACCACCGACGTCGAGCAGGTCTTCCCGGACCGCGCCCCCTGGAAGATCTCCGACTTCACCCTGGACGAGATCGAGAAACTCGACGCCGGGAGCTGGTTCGGGCCGAAGTTCGCGGGCGAGCCGGTGCCGACCCTGGAGGAGTACCTGGACCGGGTTTCGGACAACCACCAGAAGCTGCTCATGGAGATCAAGGCGCCGGAGCTGTACCCGGGCATCGAGCGGCAGACGCTGCGCGAGCTGCGCCGGGAGGGCTGGCTTGACCGCAAGCACCTCAAGCGGCTGATCGTGCAGAGCTTCAGCGCCGACTGCGTCCGGACGCTCCACCAGCTGCGGCGGGACGTCAAGACCGGGTTCCTGGGCACCCCGCCCGTCGCCGATCTGCCGCGCTACGCGGAGTTCGCCGACCAGATCAACCCGAACCACACGACGATCGACGCCGCCTATGTGAAGGAGATCCAGGCGGTGAAGGGTGTGCACGGCCGTCCGCTGGAGGTCTACACCTGGACGGTGGACAACGGCCCGGCGGCGGTCAGGGTCGCGGGGATGGGGGTGGACGGGATCATCACCAACAAGCCCGATGTGGTGCGGGACGCCCTGGACGACGCCCGCTGACGCCCCTGATACCCGCTGACGGCGGGGCGCTGTCGGACCCCCCGCCTACGCTGAGGGTGTGACGAACGAAGAGCGGCAGCCGGAGCGGCGGCCTGAGCAGCAGGAGACCCAGGACTGGTCCTGGGCGGTGTCCGACACGCCCATCGGTCCCCTGCTGCTCGCGGCCACCGGCCAGGGGCTGGTCAACGTGGTCTTCCACGCCGACCCGAAGACGGCGGCCAGGGCCGTCGACCGGCTCACCCGCCGCCTCGGCACCGGGCCCGCGCCCGAGCCCGGCGCGCATCTCACCGAGGCGATACGGCAGGTGGAGAGCTACTTCGCCGAGCGGACACAGGCGTTCTCCCTGCCGCTGGACTGGTCCCTGTCCGCCGGATTCAACCGCCGGGTGCTGCGCGAGCTGGCCGCCCACGTTCCGTACGGCACGGTCGTCGGCTACCAGGACCTCGCCCGCCGGGTCGGCGAGCCGGACGCCGCCCGCGCGGTCGGCGTGGCCATGGGCAGCAATCCGCTGCCGGTGGTGGTTCCCTGCCATCGCGTCGTGGAGAGCGACGGCGGGATAGGCGGCTTCGGCGGCGGACTGGAGACCAAGCGGACCCTGCTGGCCCTGGAAGGGGTACTTCCGCAACCGCTCTTCTGAGTCGCCAGGAGTCTCCCGGGTCACCGGTTACCGGGTTGGAAAATATTTTGGCCGCCGGAATCCACCGCCATCTTGTCATGGACCCGTTCCACCCTTACCTTAAGAGCGCTCGCGGGCCCCACCCGGCGAGAATGCTACGCAAGCACATTCAGCTACGCGGTGACGCTCTTTCGTTCTTCCGCTCTTCTCGTTCTTCCCGCTCACGCGTTTCCCCGCTCACGCCCGAAAGACGAGCGTGTTCCTTCACGGCTCAACCACGTCCCCCGATGATCGAATTGGAGAGCCATGTCCGGTGTTCTGCTTGCCCGCGGCGCGGCCGCGGCGTTATTCGCCTCCGCCTTTTCCGCCCAAGGTGTTTCCTCGGCCCCCGATGTGCCGCCGGAAAAGATCCAGGTCAGCGTCAAGACGGTGAACGGCTCGGGCTGTCCGAAAGGGACCGCAGCGGTGTCCGTCGCCAGCGACAACACGGCATTCACCGTGACCTACAGCGACTATCTCGCCCAGGTCGGCCCCAGCTCGAACCCCACCGATATCCGCAAGAACTGCCAGCTCAACCTGGGCGTTCACGTACCGCAGGGGTTCACCTACGCCGTCGCGCAGGTCGACTACCGCGGCTATGCCTCGCTGCAAAAGGGCGCGAAGGGCACCGAGAAGGCGAGTTACTACTTCCAGGGGTCGTCGGACACCGCATCGCGCACCCATGACTTCAGCGGTCCGTACAGCGACAACTGGCAGACCACGGACAGCACGGAATACAGCGCACTGGTATGGGCGCCGTGCGGCCAGGACCGGAACTTCAACATCAACACCGAACTGCGGGTAAACGCGGGCACCTCCGCGACGGGCACCACCAGCTTCATGGCCATGGACTCGACGGACGGCGGAGCCAACACCATTTACCACCTGGCCTGGAAGGAATGCCCCTAGCCGTCCAGCAGGGCGGGCCCCTCCAGCAGGGCTGGTAAATCCACCATCGAATGGAGAATCATGCCCGGTGTTCTGTACGCAGGCGGCGTGGTCGCGGCGTTATTCGCCTCGACTCTCACCTCTCAGGCATACGCGGAACCACCGTTCGAGACCGTGCCACCCGACAAGATCGTGATCAAGGTCGCGACCGTCAATGGCTCGGGCTGTCCGGCCGGGACGGCGGCGGTGGCGGTCTCTCCCGACAACACCGCGTTCACGGTCACCTACAGCAACTACCTCGCCCAGGTGGGCAAGGGCGCCAAGCCGACCGACTTCCGGAAGAACTGCCAGCTGAGCCTGGTCACGCATGTGCCGCAGGGCTTCTCCTACGCCATCGCCAGCGTCGACTACCGGGGCTACGCACACCTGGAGAAGGGCGCCTCCGCCACCGAGAAGGCCTCGTACTACTTCCAGGGCCAGTCGCAGACGACGTCGAACTCGCATGACTTCGCCGGTGCCTACGACGACAACTGGCAGGTCACCGACACGGCCGACATCGCCACCGTGGTCTGGTCCCCCTGCGGTGAGCTGCGGAACTTCAACATCAACACCGAGCTGCGGGTCAACGCCGGAACGTCGAACACCCAGACCACGACGAGCTTCATGACCATGGACTCGACGGACGGCGACGTGAGCACCACGTACCACTTCGCGTGGAAGGAGTGCCCGCAGAAGAAGTAGCGCGCGGGCACGGGCGGGCCGCCCCGACAGGTACTTCCTACGGTTCCGGAAGGTGCCACGCCGGATGCCGGGGGTTGTCCGCCCGCACCACCACGTCCGCGCTCTCGACGGGCCGCACTTCGTCCTCGTACCGCGCGAAGGCGGGCAGCGTCCAGCGCTCGTCCTCCTCGGTGCGGCGGCCGAGGGCGCCCGGCGTCAGCCACACATGCACCGACAGATCGAACGGGAACCAGTGCCCCAGCAGCAGCGCCCCGTGCAGCAGGAGCACCCCGCCCGGCGGCAGTTCGGCGTAGGGGCTGCGGGTGGCCCGGTCGGTCGCCGGGTCCCACAGGTCGGGCAGCACCCGCCCGGTGCCGCCCGGGCCCGGCTCCAGCGGGCCGAAGACCTCGCGCCACAGGGCCCCGGTGTCCAGCCAGCGGTCGTAGTACGCGTCGGCGTCCCGCTTCCCGTACTCGTAGCGCAGCGAAGCGGGCCGCAGGAATCCCGCCGCCGCGACCACGAGCACCGGGCGCCCGCGTATCCGCAGCGCCTCCGCCAGGTCCCGGGCCAGCTCCCCGGGGCGCGCCGCGGGGGCGCCGTCGACCGCCACCCTGAGCCAGGGCCCGCCGTCCGCCGCCGTCATCCCGGCGATGCGGTCGGCGGTCGCGTCGGTCAACCGTTCCCAGGTGATCGCTTCCAGCCGCACGCCCCCATGATGCCGTGCCTCCATCCGGCGTAGTGCGGGTACGCTCCCCGCAGGCGTCACGTCAGGAGAACGGCCCATGACATCCCAGATAGCGCTGCTGCGCGGCATCAATGTGGGCGGCAACAAGAAGTTCCCGATGGCGCGGCAGCGCGCGCTGATGGCCGAGCTGGGGTTCGAGGACGTCACCGTCCACCTCCAGACCGGCAACATCGTCTTCGCCGACCCCGGCACCCCGCCCGACCGCACGGCCCGCACGCTCGAGGACGCCTTCTCCGCCGACCTGGGCTTCTCCGTACCCGTGATGGTGCGGACCCGCGACGAGCTGGCCGCCACCGTGGACGCCAACCCGTACCCCGCCGCCGTGGCCGAACCCAAGACCCTGCATGTGGTCTTCCTGTCGGATGTGCCCACCGACACCTCGGCGCTGGACGCGCTGAACGCTGCCGCGTACGCGCCGCACGAGTTCCGGCTCATCGGGCGCGAGATCTACCTCCACGTGCCCGGCGGCCTCGGCCGCTCCAAGCTGGCCGCGAAGCTCGGCAATCCCCGGCTCGGGGTGACGGCCACCGCCCGCAACTGGAACACGGTCACCAAGCTGCTGGCGCTGGCCGACACCTGACGCCGGTACGGCTCAGCGCCAGCCGTACCGCTGCCGCAGCCGCAGCACGACCAGGTCGAAGCGCGGCCGGTCCAGCGCGCACGCCTCGCGCCGCATGCCGTCCGGATGCACCCGCAGGACGCGGTCCACGTCGACCCACGAGTCGCGCCCGGCCCGGTCCCACGGACCGGCGCCGATCGCCACCCACTCGTGGTCGCCGTCATGCCGCTTGCTCGACAGCTGTACGGCCAGCAGCGTGCCGCCGCGCTCCCGCGCGACGACCAGCACCGGCCGGTCCTTGCCGCGCCCGTCGTTCTCCTCGTACGGCACCCACGTCCAGACGATCTCGCCCGGATCGGGGTCCCCGTCCGGATCCGGTGCGTACTCGGTGCGTACCCGCCCGACCTGGCGCGGCTCGGCTTCGACGGTGGCGGTGGGGCCGGTGCTCCCGGGCAGCGCCTCGTCGTCTTCGGTCCCCTTGAATGGCCTGATCACGCCCCACACGTTAGCCCGTCCGAGGTGGCCGGGCGGCGTCGCGGTGCCGGTACGCGCGCAGCGGGAAGGGACAAGCATGTGCCTGATGTCCTCGACCCGGTGGCGGACCTCGTCAAGCGCCGCAAAGCCCCCGTCGTCGTCCAGACTCTGCGATCCGCGGCGGCCGCGACCATCGCGTACGTCGTCGCGCTCCAGCTGAGCACCGAAGCGGCCCCGCTGACCGCCCCGCTCACCGCGCTGCTCGTGGTGCAGGTGACCCTCTTCGCGACCCTCACCACCGGTATCCGCCGGGTGAACGCCGTGGTGGTGGGCGTCCTGCTCGCCATCGCCTTCTCCATCCTGGTCGGGCTGACCTGGTGGAGCCTGGGTCTGATCATTCTCGCGTCATTGACGGCCGGTCATTTCGCCCGAGTGAGCGAATTCGTCCCTGAAGTGGCGATCAGCGCCATGCTCGTCCTCGGCGTAAGCCAAGTGACCACCACCGCCTGGTCCCGGATTCTGGAAACCCTCATCGGGGCCGTCGTCGGACTGGCCTTCAACTTCCTTCTCGCGCCGCCCGTCTGGGTGCGCACCGCAGGCGAGTCGATCGTGGACCTCGCCCGCCGGATGCGTCAGCTCCTGCTGCACATGGCCGAGGAGCTGGGCAGCCCCACCCCGGTCGAACGCGCCGCCGCCCGCCTCCACGAGGCCCGCCGCCTCGACCACGACATCTCCCAGGTCGACGCCGCCCTCCGGCAGGCCGAGGACAGCGTCCGCCTCAACCCCCGCGTCAAGGAGGGCCTGCTGCACCGGGTGGTGCTGCGCACCGGCCTGGACACCCTGGAGATCTGCACGGTCGTCCTGCGCGTCCTCACCCGCACCCTCACCGACCTCGCCAAGACGCGGACGGACGAACCCCTCTTTCCCCCGGACATCGCCGAGGCCCTGGAAGACCTCTTCCGCCACACCGCCGCCGCCGTCGAGAGCTTCGCCATCCTGGTCACCAGCCCGGTCAGCGCCAGCGCCGAAGAGGCCGAAACCCGGCTGGCCACCGAGCTGTCCCGAGCCCACACCAGCCGCGACCAGGCCGCCCAGCTCCTCCTCCGCCGCGTCCAGCGCCACCCGGGCCAATGGCAGCTCCAGGGCGCCCTGCTCGCCGAGATCGACCGCATCCTCGCCGAACTGGACATGGAACAGCGCTCCCGCCGCCTCATGGAAGAACTCGACCGCAGCGCCCGCGAGAACCGCGAACGCTTCCCCGCCCTCCACAACCTCCACCGCCGCCTCCGCGGCAGTCGGCGCGGTCAGTTGAGCGGGTAGCGGTCCTGGGGGAAGAGCGGGGTGGGGTGCGGCTCGGTGGAGGGGTGGAACTCGGCGGCGAAGTCGTCGGCCAGCTCGGCTATCGTGCCGCGGCCCTCCACCTGGGCCAGCCAGGACGGGGGGAGGCGCAGGTCGCCGTGGTGGACGCCCAGGAGGTTGCCGCAGATCGCACCGGTGGAGTCGCTGTCGCCCGAGTGGTTGACGGAGAGCAGCAGGGCCGCCCGGGGGCTGGGGTGCGCCAGGGCGGCGTAGACGGCGATGGCGAGCGCTTCCTCGGCGATCCAGCCGCCGCCGAGCGACTCGGCCTTCTCCGCGGTGGGGTCGCCCCCGGCCGCCAGGTCGATCGCGCGGCGCAGGGCGGTGGCGGTCTCCTCGTGGCGCGGGTAGCCGCGCAGCAGGTTCAGGGTGCGCAGGGCGGCGCCCTCCAGGGAGTCGCCGTCGAGGAGGTACGCGACCATCGCGGCCAGGGCGCCCGCCGCGAGGTAGCCGGTCGGGTGGCCGTGGGTGATCTGGGCGCAGCGGGCGGCGAGTTCGAAGCAGCCGCGGGCGGGCCCGCCGGTGAGGCCGAACGGGGCCGAACGCATCACGGTGCCGCAGCCCTTGGAGCCGCCGTTCACCGGGCCCGGGCCGCCGTGGAGGGGGAGGTCCGGGGCAGGGGTGTGGTCCACGAGGAGGCCGGAGAGGCAGGCGTTGCCGGGCGCGCGGCGCGCGTACAGCCACGGGTGGGTGCGCAGCCAGCCGGAGCGGGAGACCTGGTCCCCGGTCCGCGGGGGTGGCGGCTCGGGGTAGTTCTGGGTGTCGAGCCAGCGCAGATACGCCTGGCGGACGATGGCGATCTCGGCGCCGTCGACGCCCTCGGCCAGCGCGCGGGCATGGGCCCGGATCAGCCCCTCGGCCGTGAACAGGGTCATCTGGGTGTCATCGGTGATCCGGCCGGTGACGCCGCTGTCGTCCGGGACGAGCCCGGTGATGCCCGCCGCGCCGTAGGCCTCGCGGATCCCCGCCAGGGAGCGGAACTCGATCGGGTTGCCGAGCGCGTCACCGATCGCGCCGCCGAGCAGACAGCCGCGTATGCGGGCCCGCCGGGCGGCCGATTCGTCCCAGGACTGCTGGATCACGTGCGGCTCTCCTCTTCGTGCGCGGGTGGAGGCACAGCTCCTGTGTGCTCAGCACATGATCGCAGACCACACCGACAGGCCTGTGGCGGTAGCGTCGGAGAGGGAGACGGTGCGACATGTCGATGCGATTCATCCGGACGGGCGATGAGCCCGCACATGCGCGCAGCCCCCTGCGGATGCGGCTGTGGCTCGCCACCTGGGGACTGCTGTGGACCGTCGGCGGCGCGGTGGCGTTCGCGCTGGCGGACCGGCCGGGCTGGGCGGCCGCCTGCGCGGCACTGGCCGCCGTCACCCTGACCGACCTGGTGCTGGTCATCCGGCACATCCGGCAGGGGCCGCACTACCAGCCGGGGCGGGACGTGCCGCCGTACGCGCCGGTCAGGGGGCGACGGCGCTAGGGGGTGTCCGGCTCAGCCCTGCTCGCCGAACCGCGCCGCCTCCACGAAGTCCGGGCGCGGATCGAGCGCCGCGGCGAGGCGGAAGTGGCGGGTGGCCTCGGCCTTGCGGGAGGCCCGCTCCAGCGTACGGGCGAGGGCGAAGTGGGCGAACGCGTTGTCCGGCTCGCGCTCCAGGACGATGTGGAATTCGAGTTCAGCGGCGCGGAGCTGGGCCGCGCCGAAGAACGCGCGGGCCCGGAGCAGCCGGGCCGCGGTGTTCTCGGGGTGGGCGGTGATGACCGAGTCGAGCAGCTTCACGGCGCCTCGCGGATCTCGGGCGGCGAGCAGCTGCTCCGCGGCGCGGTAGTCGATGACGTGGGTCTCGGGCGTGGGCTCGGGCACAGCCGCTTCCTTCCCCGGGCTTGCGTGATCTTTGGCCCTGTGTGCGGTGATCCCTCGGTGGTTCTCGGTGTCGCTCGGCGGTTCCTCGGCGGTCGCTTCGGTGATGATCGTCGGTACGGGCAGCACAACAACCACCCGGTGCGCCACATTCCCCCTCGGCCCGCCCCGCAAGCACGGCCCGCCGCCTCAGCCCGCCGTCTCAGCCCGTCGCCTCGGCCCGCCGCCTCAGCCCGTGGCGGCCGCCCGCTCCGCCAGCTCCGTCCAGACCTTCCGGACCCGCGGTTCCAGTTCCTCCAGCGGGCCATCGTTGTCGATCACGACATCGGCGACGGCCAGCCGCTCCTCGCGGGTCGCCTGGGCCGCCATCCGGGCCCGCGCCTCGTCCTCGGTCATGCCGCGCTGCCGGACCAGCCGGTCGAGCTGGGTTTCGGGCGTGGCGTCGACGACCAGGACCACGTCGTACAGGGACCCCAGTCCGTTCTCGGCGAGCAGCGGGACGTCGTGGACGACCACCGTCTCCGGTCCGGCGGCCGCCTGCAGCTCGGCGGAGCGGTCGCGGACCAGAGGGTGGACGATGGCGTTCAGCGCGCGCAGCCGCTCGGGGTCGTTGAAGACGATGCCGCCGAGCTTCGGCCGGTCGAGCCGACCGTCGGCGGTCAGCACCCCGGGCCCGAACTCGTCGACGACGGCGGCGAGGCCGGGGGTTCCCGGCTCGACCACCTCACGGGCGATCCGATCGGAGTCGATCAGCACCGCACCGTAAGAGACCAAGATTCGCGAGACTTCGCTCTTGCCCGCGCCGATTCCGCCCGTGAGCCCCAGCTTCAGCATGGGGCCCACGCTATACGGACCGCCGCGCAGGCGCCGCCCTCCCGGCCTCAGGCGCCGCCCTCGCCGCCTTCCCGCTCGGCGAGGAAGCGCTCGAACTCGGCGCCCAGTTCATCCGCCGACGGCAGCTCGGCCGGTTCCGCGACCAGGTTGCCACGGCTCTCGGCCCCGGCCACCGCGTCGTACTGGTGCTCAAGGCCCCGTACGAGCGCGACCAGCTCGTCGTCCCCCTCCGAGACCTGCCGCTCGATCTCCTCCTGCGTCTTCAGCGCCTCGTTGCGCAGCGCGTGGGCGGCGCCCGGCAGCACCAGACCGGTGGCCGCGGTGACCGCCTCCAGCGCGGTCAGCGCCGCGTCGGGGTAGGCGGAACGGGCCAGATAGTGGGGGACGTGGGCGGCGACACCGAGCACGTCGTGGCCCGCCTCGCCGAGCCGGTACTCGATCAGCGACTCGGCGCTGCCGGGCACCTGGGCCTCGTCGAAGAGGCCTCGGTGGCCGGGCATCAGATCGGTGCGGTTGCCGTGCGGGGTGAGCCCCACCGGCCGGGTGTGCGGAACGCCCATCGGGATGCCGTGGAAGTTCACGGCGAGCCGCACGCCGAGCCGCTCGATCATCTGCCCCACCGCGGCCGCGAACCGCTCCCACTCCACGTCCGGTTCGGGCCCGCAGAGCAGCAGGAAGGGCGCCGCGGTCGCGTCCCGCACCAGGTGGAGTTCGATCGCCGGGGTCTCGTAGCCCGTCCAGCGGTCGCGCTGGAAGGTGAGCAGGGGGCGCCGGGCCCGGTAGTCGACGAGCCGGTCGTGGTCGAAGCGGGCGACGACCTGCCGGGGCAGTCCGTCGAGCAGCCGCTCCACGATCTGGTCGCCGGTCTCCCCGGCGTCGATGTATCCGTCGAAGTGGTAGAGCAGCACCAGCCCGGCCGAATCCCGGGAGGCTATCGCGTCGACTTCCGCGAGCCCGCTCGGTTCCCACGCGTACAAATCCTGTGGATCAAGCACTGTGACCGCTCCTCCTTGTGTTCCGTACGCGAAAACACCACGCGGGGGCGGGCGCATTCCCGGTCCCCGGCCACAACTCCTGTGCGCATCATGGCCGTACACGACCGGAGACATGCGTGAGGCCCGCTCCCCCGGAGGGAAACGGGCCTCACACTCGATCAGCCGGTGCCGCTAGCGGTCAGCGGCACAGCGGTTCAGCTCTGGCCACCGGCCAGCTTCTCGCGGAGCGCGGCCAGCGCCTCGTCCGACGCCAGGGCGCCGGAGTTGTCGGCCGACTCCGAGGAGTACGAACCGCCGCCGGAAGCCTGCCCGCCGCCGGGCGCCGGGGCAGCGCTGGTCGCTCCCTCGGCAGCGGCCTGCTCGTCGGCCTCGCGGGACTTGATGACCTGCGCCTGGTGCTGCTCGAAGCGGGTCTGCGCGTCGGCGTACTGACGCTCCCATTCCTCGCGCTGCTTCTCGTACCCCTCGAGCCAGTCGTTGGCCTCGGGGTCGAAGCCCTCGGGGTAGATGTAGTTGCCCTGGTCGTCGTACGACGCGGCCATGCCGTACAGGGTCGGGTCGAACTCGACCACGGACGGGTCGGCACCGAAGGCCTCGTTGGCCTGCTTCAGCGAGAGGCTGATGCGGCGGCGCTCGAGGTCGATGTCGATGACCTTGACGAAGATCTCGTCGTTGACCTGGACGACCTGCTCCGGGATCTCCACGTGGCGCTCGGCCAGCTCGGAGATGTGGACCAGACCCTCGATGCCCTCGTCCACGCGGACGAACGCACCGAACGGCACCAGCTTCGTGACCTTACCCGGGACGACCTGACCGATCTGGTGGGTCCGGGCGAACTGCTGCCACGGGTCTTCCTGGGTCGCCTTGAGCGACAGGGAGACGCGCTCGCGGTCCATGTCGACGTCGAGGACCTCGACCGTGACCTCCTGGCCGACCTCGACGACCTCGGACGGGTGGTCGATGTGCTTCCAGGACAGCTCGGAGACGTGAACCAGGCCGTCGACGCCACCCAGGTCCACGAAGGCACCGAAGTTGACGATGGAGGAGACGACGCCGGAGCGCACCTGACCCTTCTGGAGGGTGGTGAGGAAGGTCTGACGGACCTCGCTCTGGGTCTGCTCCAGCCAGGCGCGGCGGGACAGGACCACGTTGTTGCGGTTCTTGTCCAGCTCGATGATCTTCGCCTCGAGCTCCTTGCCCACGTAGGGCTGGAGGTCGCGGACGCGGCGCATCTCGACCAGGGAGGCGGGGAGGAAGCCGCGGAGGCCGATGTCGAGGATGAGACCACCCTTGACGACCTCGATGACGGTACCGGTGACGATCCCGTCCTCTTCCTTGATCTTCTCGATGGTGCCCCAGGCGCGCTCGTACTGGGCGCGCTTCTTCGAGAGGATCAGGCGGCCTTCCTTGTCCTCCTTCTGGAGAACCAGGGCCTCGATCTCATCGCCGACGGCCACGACCTCGTTCGGGTCGACGTCGTGCTTGATCGAAAGCTCGCGAGAAGGGATGACGCCTTCGGTCTTGTAACCAATGTCGAGCAGGACCTCGTCCCGGTCGACCTTCACGATGACGCCGTCGACGATGTCGCCGTCGTTGAAGTACTTGATCGTCTCGTCGATCGCGGCGAGGAAGGCTTCCTCGGAACCGATGTCGTTTACCGCCACCTGCGGGGTGGTGCGGGTTGCCTCGGTGCTGCTCGTCATGTGGGAAAGGGCTCCGGTACGGACATTGAGTCGTAGGTACTGCTACGCCGAGGACCCTTTACCGCACTGCCGAAGCCGGACAGCCTGTGAGGCGTGGTCTTACGGATCTTCCGAGAGACCGAAAACGCCTCGACAACCGAGGGGACATACAACAGATACGAGCGCGGCCTGCTCCGTCTGAGTCACGCAGGCCCGCAGCGCAACTTGTAGCATACGGGGGCGGCCGGGCATGGTCAATGCACGAAGAGCGCACGTGGGGCCTAACGCCCCGAACCCGGCAATTTGCAAGTCACTGCTGCGACGCGGTCCCTTGCCGTGCCCCGCAGCCACAGGTCGATACAGAGAGTACGACGACGCGCCTGATGGTCCAAGAACACAAGCCCAGCGGTGCCTTCCGGGCCCCCGAGGCCCCCGAGGCCCCCGAGGCCGACGAGCCCACCGCCACCCGCCGGATCGCCGACGACACGGAGAGCAGCCGGGCCAGCCGCGGCTGGTGGGACCGCAACGCGGACGAGTACCAGGAGGAGCACGGCACGTTCCTCGGCGACGACCGCTTCGTCTGGGGCCCGGAAGGGCTGGACGAGGAGGAAGCCGGGCTGCTCGGACCCGCGGACCGGCTGAAGGGGCGCGACGTACTGGAGGTGGGCGCGGGCGCGGCGCAGTGCGCGCGGTGGCTCGCGGCGCGCGGCGCGCGCCCCGTGGCGCTCGACATCTCCCACCGGCAGCTGCGGCACGCCCAGCGGATCGACGGTCCCGGCTCCGACGGCATCGCGCTGGTCCAGGCCGACGCCACCGCGCTCCCCTTCCGGGACGGATCGTTCGACCTCGCCTGCTCGGCGTACGGGGCGGTGCCCTTCGTGGCGGAGCCGGTACGGGTGATGCGCGAGGTGCGCCGGGTACTGCGGCCGGGCGGCCGGTGGGTGTTCTCGGTGACGCATCCGGTGCGGTGGGCGTTCCCCGACGAGCCGGGGCCCGAGGGGCTGAGCATCTCCGGCTCGTACTTCGACCGCACCCCTTATGTGGAACAGGACGACGCGGGCCGTGCCGTCTATGTGGAGCACCACCGGACCATCGGTGACCGGGTACGGGACGTCGTGGGCGGGGGCTTCCGGCTGATCGACCTCGTGGAACCGGAATGGCCCGCCTGGAACCGTCAGGAGTGGGGCGGCTGGTCCCCGCTGCGCGGCGGGCTCATCCCGGGCACGGCCGTCTTCGTCTGCGAGCGGGATTGAGCGGGGGGCCTGGCGTGCGTACGGACGTCCTCGCGCGGCTCCCCGTCCGCGCGGCCGTACCCGAGCTGCTGCGCGCGCTCGACGAGCGGGGGTCGGCGGTGCTGTGCGCGCCGCCCGGGACCGGCAAGACCACCCTGGTGCCGCTCGTCCTGGCCGGACTGCTGGACGGCGCTGGCTCACCGGTTCGCCGTGTCCTGGTGGCCGAGCCGCGCCGGATCGCGGCGCGGGCCGCCGCGCGCCGCATGGCGTGGCTGCTCGGCGAGCGGACCGGCGAACGCGTCGGCTTCACGGTGCGCGGGGAGCGGCAGGCCGGGCCCCGCACCGTGGTCGAGGTGGTCACCACGGGTGTGCTGGTGCAGCGGCTGCAGCGGGACCAGGAGCTGGCCGGGGTCGACGCCGTCGTCCTGGACGAATGCCATGAGCGGCACCTGGACGCCGACACGGCGGCCGCCTTCCTGCTGGACGTCCAGGCCGCCCTGCGCCCGGAGCTGCGGCTGATCGCCGCGTCGGCGACGACGGACGCGGAGGGGTGGGCGCGGCTGCTGGGCGGCGATGGCGGCGGCCCCGCGCCGGTCGTCTCGGCCCCGGGCGTGTCGCACCCCGTCGAGGCGGTGTGGGCGCCGCCCGTACGTCCCGTACGCCCACCGCATGGCATGCGGGTGGACCCGGCCCAGCTCGACCACGTCGCGGACGTGGTGCGCCGCGCGCTGCGCGAGCGGTCGGGGGACGTCCTGTGCTTCCTGCCCGGCGTCGGCGAGATCGGCCGGGTGGCGGGGCTGCTGGGCGGCGCCGACGCGGACGTCCTCCAGGTCCACGGCCGGGCCCCCGCCGCCGTACAGGAAGCCGTGCTCGCGGGCTCGGACGGCGGGCGGCGGCGGGTGGTGCTGGCGACCTCGGTCGCCGAGTCGAGCCTGACCGTGCCGGGCGTACGGATCGTCGTCGACAGCGGCCTCGCCCGCGAACCGCGCATGGACCACGCGCGGGGTCTGAGCGCGCTGACGACCGTCCGGGCGTCCCGGGCCGCGGCCCGGCAGCGCGCGGGCCGGGCCGGGCGCGAGGCGCCGGGTACGGTCTACCGCTGCTGGCCGGAGGCCGAGGACGCCCGGCTGCCGCGCTTCCCGTCCCCGGAGATAGCCGAAGCCGACCTGACGGCCTTCGCCCTCCAGGCGGCGTGCTGGGGCGAACCGGACGCCTCCGGCCTCGCTCTGCTCGACCCACCGCCCGCCGGGGCCATGACGGCCGCGCGGGAGGTGCTGACCGCGATCGGCGCCGTCGACGCGGCGGGCCGCGCCACCGAACGCGGCCGCCGCATGTCCCGCCTCGGCCTCCACCCCCGCCTCGCCCGCGCCCTCATCGACGGCGCGGGCGAGGTAGGCGCCCGCCGGGCGGCCGAGGTGGTGGCCCTGCTGAGCGAGGAGCCGCCACGGGAGTACGGCGACGACCTGGCCGCCGCCTGGCACACCGCCCGCCGAGGTGCCGACCCGTACGCCACCCGCTGGCGCCAGGAGTCCCGCCGCCTGGAGCGCGCGGTGACGGGTGGCGGCGGCCCCCGTACGGACGCCCCCGGCGGACCGTCGGCGGCGACGCCCGCCGCCACCGAGCCGCCCGCGAGGGCAGAGACGGCCGAGCCCGCGGACACCCGAACCGGCCAGCCGGGGCCCACCTCCGGACACCCCGCACCGGACGCGGAGACCGACGCCGAGTGCGCGAGCGCCCCAACCGGACAGCCGGGCGCCGAGGCCGCACCCGGCCGGGCAGCCGCCGGGGCGCAGGCCGGACAGCCGGGGCGCGGGGGCGGGCGGACGCACACCAGCCAGGCCGCAGACAGGAGGCCCACCACGGCGACGCCCACCCCTGGGCACCCCACGCCACCCGCGAGAACCGAGGCCAAGCACCCGCCCGACGCCCCCGGCGGGGGCGAGGCGGCGGGCGCCGGGGCCGCAGCCGGACAGTCGGGCGGCATCCGGCGGGCCCACGGCGCCACGGCCCGGGGCGCACGGAGCGGGACGTCCGGCCGGGGGCAAGTCGTCGCGGGGCGGAGCGATGACGCCGTCGCCGGGCTGGTCGTCGCGCTCGCGTTTCCTGAGCGGGTGGCTCGGTCGCGGGGTGGGCGGGCGTATCTCATGGCCGCCGGGACCGGGGCCGAACTACACGACGGGTCGCGGTTGGGCGGGGCGCCGTGGCTGGCCGTGGCGGTCGCGGACCGGCCGGTGGCCGCCGCGTCGGCGCGGGTGCGGCTCGCCGCCGTCACCGACGAGGAGACGGCCCGTACGGCGGCCGCGGTGCTGGGGTCGGACGGCGAGGAGGTGCGCTGGGCCGACGGGGACGTCGTCGCCCGGCGGGTGTCCCGGCTCGGGGCGATCGAGCTGGTGGTCCGGCCGCTGGCCGCGCCCGACCCGGCGCTCGTGCACGCGGCGCTGCTGGAGGGGCTGCGGCGCGAGGGGACGGGGCTGCTGCGCTGGTCCGCGCAGGCCATCGCCGTACGGCAGCGGATGGCGTTCCTGTACCGGGAGCTGGGGGCGCCCTGGCCGGACGTGTCGGAGGCGGCGCTGCTGGCGGACCCGGACGCGTGGCTGGGCATGGAGCTGGGCCGGGCGCGGCGGCGGGCGGATCTGGAGCGGGTGGACGCCGGTCAGGCGCTGGCCCGGCTGCTGCCGTGGGCGACCGGCGACGCGGCGCGCTTCGAGGAGCTGGCGCCGGAGCGGGTCGAGGTGCCGAGCGGGTCGCGGGTGCGGGTGGACTACGGGGACGAGGGCGGGCAGCCGGTGCTGGCGGCGAAGCTGCAGGAGCTGTTCGGCTGGCAGGAGTCGCCGCGGATCGCGGGCGGGCGGGTGCCGCTGCTGGTGCACCTGCTGTCACCGGCGGGGCGTCCGGCCGCGGTCACGGCCGACCTGGCGTCGTTCTGGCGGGACGGCTACCGGTCCGTACGGGCCGAGCTGCGCGGCCGCTACCCCAAGCACCCGTGGCCGGAGGACCCGACCACGGCCGAGCCGACGCGGCGCACCAACAGCCGCCGCTGAACGGCTTCAGACCGCCCAGGCGCGCAGCCGCCGGGCGGTCTCGCTCAGGCGGAGCCGGTTGTCCCGTATGTCGCGGATGAGGCTCACCATGCCGCCGGACGGCGGGGCGATCGCCTCGCCGGACTCCTCCAGGTACATCTGGGCGCAGGCGGCGCCGATCACCGCGTTGTAGTCGGAGAACGGTTCCAGGATCAGCGAGGTGTGGAGGAAGGTCGCGGCGCGGGCCGCGGCCTCCTCGTAGTACGGCTCGCCCGCGAACCGTTCGTAGCGGTGCCGCTCGCTCATGCAGTGGAGTGCGCCCCAGTCCCGTACGGGAGTGTTCACCGGGGAGACGTCGACCTGCACGTTGAGCACCCAGCCGGCGTCGACATACAGGATCAACGCAGCCCTTCCGGGAACTCCCGCTCGAACTCGGCCTTGTAGCCCATGGCGAACCGCACGGCGCCTTCGACGAAGCGCTGCTTCTGACGCCGCCGAACGACGTCCTCGGTCAGTATGTCGTGGGCGAGGCGCTTGATGGCCACGCCCTTCTCCTTGGCCTCCGCGCGCAGCTCGGCCAGTTCCTGCTCGGTGAACTCGATCGTGATACCCGGCATGGAGCGCATGCTAGCCAGCTAACTACCGAGATCACTACCGGCGTCACTATCAGGAGGGAACGCGGGGACGGAGGTTGACGATCCGTCGCCGCGTCCCCTGCCCGGGCGCCGCCCGGCGGCCGCGCGCCTCCAGCAGCAGCGCGAGCGCGAGCAGTCCGGCGCCCAGCAGCCCGAACCCCCAGGGCACATACGTCGTGAAGGCGAGGACCAGCTGCCGCTGCGAGGTGACCAGCTCGACCGTGTGGGCGACGTAGTCCTCGCGCATCTTCACGTGCCCGGAGAAGACGGTCACCCGGTCCCGGCCACCGAGCAGCGTGCCGCCGCGCAGCTCCTCGCGGTGGATCTCCTGCCCGTTGACGGGCGCCCCGGTGGTGGGCTCGACCCAGAACATCCGCTTGGTGGTGTACCAGCGGGAGGTCCCGGCCTTGCGGACGGTCTCCGGGGTGATGCCGTCGACCGGCATGGTCTTGGGCAGCGGGACCTTGGTCCAGGGGATGGTCTGCTCGAAGTAGTACACCGTCAGACCGCGGAACTGGCGGGTGCCCTGGTAGTGGATGGGCGCGGAGGTGCGGGTCTGGGCGTCGAAGTAGCGGTAGTCGCGCTTCTCGGTGAGGAACGGCCACTTGTACTCGATGCCCTCGCGGCGCACGGCGTCGCCGTCGACGTGCTCGCCGCCCGCGTGCACCGGGTCCTGGGTGTGGGCGTCGAAGACGTAGCGCTCGGGGATGCGGGAGACCATCTTGCCGTCTGGGCCCTGGATGTACGACAGGGCGTCCCAGACGACGACATCGCGCCCGGTCTCCGCGCCGACCTTCTTCGCCGCGCCCACGTTCCCGCGCAGGGTCTGCACGATGCTGACCTTGGGGACCGTGCGGGGCTTCATCGTCGCGTAGTCGAGCAGGGTGGCGGGGCGGGCCTCCAGGACGGCCGTCTGGTACTCGCTGGGCGGGATCTTGGCGAGCCGGGGGAAGGCGTACCAGCGCACCAGCGGCGCGAGGGCGGCGAAGAAGACGGCGAAGGCGAGCAGCACCAGGCTGGCTTTGCGGCGCATGGCGGGGTGTCCCTCCCTCAGGGGCGCTCGGGGACGGTGGTGAGCAGCGGCTTGGGGGAGGTGGTGCCGCTGGGGGCGCCGATGGCCGTCACCGTGAAGACGAGGGCGAGGGCGGCGGCGAGTCCGATCGCGGCGGCGGCGAGGGCGCGCATGCGGGCCTCCCGTGGTTCCAGTGACGACTGCTGACAGGGCGTCAGTTTCAGCCGGGGCTGGGCACCGTAGCAACGAGCGGCGCGAATGAGAACACGCAAGCCCGAATCGCGAAACGCGCCGCCCCCGGGCCCGGTGGGGGCTCGGGGGCGGCGCGCTGGATGCCCTGGCGGCGGCTGCCTAGGAGGCGGCGGCCGGGGTGACCTTCAGCTCGACGTCCAGGACGGCGCCGTCAGCTGTGGTGAGGCGGAGCAGATAGGTGCCCGCGTGCTCGTCGGTCAGGACCTTCGGAAGCATCAGCTGTCCGAGGGCGTTGGTCTTCAGCCCGGTCAGGGTGCGCACCGGCTTGTCCTCGGCGTCGAGGAAGTACGGGCCCTTGTCGTTCAGCTCGGGCTTCTTGGCGTCCTTGATCATGGTCGCGGTGACCGGGACGCCCGCCGCGACCTTGCCCTTGTAGGTCGCCTTGACGGTGAGGAGATCGGCGAAGGAACCACCGGCCTCGGCCGTCAGGACGCCGTCCCCGAGGCGGGCCAGCGCGTCGGCCTGCGGTACGGGGCGGGGCTTGACGGTCCCGGCGTAGTCGACCGGGGCCACCTTGTCGCGCCCGACGGCCGTGGCGCGCAGCGTGAACGAACCGGCCTTCTCGCCCGCGAGCATCTTGGGCGCGGTGACGGTGCCATCGGGGCCGGTGAGCAGGGTGATGGAACGGACGAGGCCGATGAAGCGGGCGCTCGTCTCGCCGCGGATCTCGTACTTCACGCGCGCCGCCGCCACCGGCTTGCCCTTGGCGTCCACCGCGAGGACCTTCGGGGACCGGCTGAACGTCTCACCGGCGGTGGCGGTGAGCTGCTGGGCGCCGATCGCGGTCAGCTTGGCGGCGCCGGTGGGCTTGGGGGCGGGGGTGGTGGGCGGCGTGGTCGGCGGGGTGGGGAGGTTCGGACCGGGCGTCTGCCCGGGGCCCTCGTCGGTCGGGTCGGGCGAGGGGGAGGTGGAGCCGCCGCGCCCGTCGTCGGTCTCGTCGGGCTTGGGCAGGGTGTGCGCCCCGCCGTTGCCCTTCCCGGAACCGTCGCCCTTCCCGGAACCGTTGCCCTTGCCGGATTCCTTCGAGCCGGACGGGGAGCCCTGCTTCGAGCCGTCACCGGACGGCTCGCTCCGCTCCGAGGGCAGCACACCGGCGCCGTCGGGAACCTCGTGGGTGCCGCTCTTGTAGTACTCGAACCACGACAGGACGGTGTTCAGGTACTCCTGCGAGCGGT
Source organism: Streptomyces sp. NPDC059850 (assembly GCF_042731515.1). Lineage (NCBI taxonomy): Bacteria > Bacillati > Actinomycetota > Actinomycetes > Kitasatosporales > Streptomycetaceae > Streptomyces > Streptomyces sp. NPDC059850. The sequence goes on along the minus strand of NZ_JBHWJI010000039.1, from coordinate 25,729 downwards.
TGTAGCCGAGGATCGCGGCGTTCAGGTCCTTCTGGACGGACAGGTCACGGTTGTTGGCACACAGATAGTTGCCCGCGGCGAGCGCCGCGTCATAGATGTTGTTGGGGTCGCTGCGCCCGTCCCCATTGCCGTCCTGGCCCCAGCCCGCCCAGGTGGACGGGATGAACTGCATGGGGCCGACGGCCCGGTCGTGGGTGGTGTCCCCGTCGAACTCGCCGCCGTCGCTGTCCTTGATCAGGGCGAAGCCGTTGCCGTTGAGAGCCGGGCCGAGGATGGGGCTGACGGTCGTCCCCTCCCGGTCCACGTTGCCGCCGCGGGCCTGGCCGGACTCGACCTTGCCGATAGCGGCCAGCAGCTGCCACGGCAGGTTGCAGCCGGGCTTGGACTCCCTGAGCGCCGCCTCCGCCTTCTTGTACGCGGCCAGCACGCTCGCCGGGATGCCCGCCTGGGCCTTGGCACTGCTGCCCGGGAACCCCGGCAGATCGACCGAGGAGCCCGGCTTGTCCGGCTTGGTCAGGGGCGGCAGCTCGGTGTGGTACGAACCGCCGCCGTCGATGGGCGTATCGGGCGACGGCTGCGCCCCACTGGCCCGGTCCCGGTGATCCCCGTCGCCGTAGTCCTGCGCGGCGAAGCCGGGCGCCTGGGATGCGGTGAGGGCGGCCATCGCGGCCGCCGCGACCGCCGTCGTGGCCGCCCCCTTACGCAGACGTCGGCCGATAAGCGGTGCCATCCGTGTGTCCCTCCCGTCGAACACAATGCGCTCCCCCGCGCGTCAACCCTGGTGACACTACGACAACTTAGAGCCCGCGACTACCGCTGCCCACCGCCCGTCAGCGGCCATTCGAGGGTCCGGACTTGACGCTTCCGCCCGGGCGCCCGCTCAGTGGGCGGCCGACTCCCAGTCGGTGCCGACACCCACCGACACATCCAGCGGAGCGCGCAGTTGGAACGCACCGGCCATCTCGCGCCGCACCAGCTCCTCCACGCGCTCCCGCTCCCCCGGCGCGATCTCCAGCACGATTTCGTCGTGCACTTGGAGCAGCATCCGCGACGAGAGTTCGCCTGCCGTCAACGCGGCGTCCACCTTCAGCATCGCGATCTTGACGATGTCGGCGGCGGTGCCCTGGATCGGGGCGTTGAGCGCCATCCGCTCGGCCATCTCGCGGCGCTGCCGGTTGTCGCTGGTGAGATCGGGGAGGTAGCGGCGGCGGCCGAGCATGGTCTCCGTATAGCCGATGGCGCGTGCCTCCTCCACAACCCGCTGCAGATAGTCGCGGACCCCGCCGAACCGCTCGAAGAAGGTGTCCATCAGGCGGCGCGCCTCGTCCGGGCCGATGCCCAGCTGCCCGGAGAGGCCGAACGCCGAGAGCCCGTACGCCAGGCCGTACGACATGGCCTTGATCTTGCGCCGCATCTCCGGGTCGACCTCGGACTTGTCGACGCCGAACACCTGGGAGGCGACCGTGGTGTGCAGGTCCTCACCCGAGGTGAACGCCTCGATCAGGCCGTCGTCCTCGGAGAGATGGGCCATCACGCGCAGCTCGATCTGGCTGTAGTCGGCGGTCATCAGGGACTCGAAGCCCTCGCCGACGACGAAGCCGCGCCGGATCGCCCGGCCCTCGTCCGTACGCACCGGGATGTTCTGCAGGTTGGGGTCGGTCGACGACAGCCGGCCGGTCGCCGCCACGGTCTGGTTGAACGTGGTGTGGATGCGGCCGCTGGAGGAGATCGTCTTGATCAGCCCCTCCACGGTGGAGCGCAGCCGGGCCTGCTCCCGGTGGCGCAGCATGATCACCGGGAGTTCGTGGTCGGTCTGCGCGGCCAGCCAGGCGAGCGCGTCGGCGTCCGTCGTGTACCCGGTCTTGGTCTTCTTCGTCTTCGGCAGGCCCAGCTCGTTGAAGAGCACTTCCTGGAGCTGCTTGGGCGAGCCGAGGTTGAACTCGTGGCCCACCGCGGCGTGCGCCTCCTTCACCGCCTGCTGGACGGCGCCCGCGAACTGCTGCTCCATGCCCTCCAGCCAGCCGCGGTCGGCGGCGATTCCGGAGCGCTCCAGCCGGGCCAGCAGCTCGGAGGTGGGCAGCTCCACATCGCTCAGCAGCCCGGCCGCGCCGACCTCCTCCAGCCGCCCGCGGAACGCCTGGCCGAGGTCGAGCACCGTACGCGCCTTGATCATCAGGGCGTCCTGCTCGGCCTGTTCGTCGGCGCCGAAGGCGAGCTGCCCGCTGTCGGCGGCCGCCGCCGGGGACAGCTCACGGCCCAGGTACTCGACGGACAGGGCGTCCAGCTCGAAGGACCGGCGGCCCGGCTTGACCAGATAAGCGGAGAGCGCGGTGTCCATCGAGACGCCCGCGACGGACCAGCCGTGCTCGGCGAAGACCCGCATGGCGCCCTTGGCGCTGTGCAGCACCTTCGGGCGGTCCGGGTCGGCGATCCAGGCCGCGAAGGCCCGCTCGTCGGCCTCGTCCAGCTCGGTCGGGTCGAAGCAGACGGCGGGCCCGCCCGCGGTGGCGAGCGCGATCTCGCTGACGCTGCCGCTGCCCAGCGCCCAGGTGTCCACGGTGGCCAGGCCCAGCGGCTCGGCGCCGCGGTCCGCCAGCCAGGGCGCCAGCTCGCCCGCGGCGAGCGTCACCCCGTCGACCTCGACGCCGGGGGCCGCGGCGGCGGGCTCCTCCTCGGCCGCGCCCGGGTCGACCGCCAGGATCCGGTCGCGGAAGTTCTGGTGGCGGAACTCCAGCGCGTCCAGCACCACGGCCATCGCCTCGCGGTCGTACGGCACGCGCTTGAGACCGTCGGGGCCTGTGCCCAGCTCCACGTCCCTGACCAGCTCGGTCAGCTGGCGGTTGAGCTTGACGGCGTCCAGGTGGTCGCGCAGCTTCTCGCCGACCTTGCCCTTGACCTCGTCGACCCGGTTCACCAGCTCCTGGAACGACCCGAACTGGTTGATCCACTTCGCGGCGGTCTTCTCGCCGACCCCCGGGATGCCGGGCAGGTTGTCCGACGGGTCGCCGCGCAGCGCCGCGAAGTCCGGGTACTGGCGCGGGGTGAGGCCGTACTTCTCCTGGACCTTCTCGGGGGTGAACCGGGTCAGCTCGGAGACGCCCTTGGTCGGGTAGAGGACCGTCACATGGTCGCTGACCAGCTGGAACGAATCGCGGTCACCGGTGACGATCAGCACCTCGAAGCCCTCGGCCTCGGCCTGGGTGGCCAGGGTGGCGATCACGTCGTCCGCCTCGAAGCCGTCCACCGCGAAGCGCGTGACGTTCATCGTGTCGAGCAGCTCGCCGATCAGCTCGACCTGCCCCTTGAACTCGTCCGGGCTCTTGGAGCGGTTCGCCTTGTACTCCGTGAACTGCTCGGAGCGCCAGGTCTTGCGCGAGACATCGAACGCCACCGCCAGGTGCGTGGGCTGCTCATCACGGAGCGTGTTCGCCAGCATCGAGGTGAAGCCGTAGATCGCGTTCGTCGTCTGGCCGGAGGTCGTGCTGAAGTTCTCCGCCGGCAGCGCGAAGAACGCCCGGTATGCCAGGGAATGCCCGTCCAGCAGGAGCAGGCGGGGACGGTCGTCCCCCGTGCGGTCGGGGGCGGGCGCTGCGGTCTTCTTCGATGCTTTCTCTGCCACGCCCCCGATCCTGCCACGCCCCACCGACAACGCTCCCCGCCTCCCACCCCCGGCGGCCTCCCGGGTGACCCCGAAGTCGGTGACTCATGAAAGGATCGAAGGGGAACAGGCCCTGCACACGCCGAGCCAAAAAAAGGGGAGCGACATGGCAGCCAAGCCACCCGCAGGCGATCCGATCCAGGACGCGCCCGAGGTCGCACCCCCGAAACACGCCGCCGCCGGGCTCACCGCGGTCGGTCACTCGCTGCGCATCGCCCATCAGCAGATGGGAATCCGCCGCACCGCCCAAACCCTCATGCGGGTCAACCAGAAGAACGGCTTCGACTGCCCGGGCTGCGCCTGGCCCGAGGGCGACAAGCGGCACGCGGCCGAGTTCTGCGAGAACGGCGCGAAGGCCGTCGCCGAGGAGGCGACCCTGCGCCAGGTCACCCCCGACTTCTTCGCCGCCCACCCGGTGGCCGACCTCGCCACCCGCAGCGGCTACTGGCTCGGCCAGCAGGGCCGGATCACCCAGCCCATGTTCCTGGACGAGGGCGCCGACGCCTACGAGCCGGTGAGCTGGGACCGCGCGTTCGACATCATCGCCGACGAACTGCACGCCCTGGACTCCCCCGACGAGGCCCTCTTCTACACCTCCGGGCGCACCAGCAACGAGGCCGCCTTCCTCTACCAGCTCTTCGCCCGCGAGTTCGGCACCAACAACCTGCCGGACTGCTCCAACATGTGCCACGAGTCCTCGGGCTCCGCGCTGACCGAGACCCTGGGCGTCGGCAAGGGCAGCGTGCTGCTGGAGGATCTCCACAAGGCCGACCTGATCATCGTCGCCGGGCAGAACCCGGGCACCAACCACCCGCGCATGCTCTCCGCCCTGGAGAAGGCGAAGGGCAACGGCGCGAACATCATCTCCATCAACCCGCTGCCCGAGGCGGGTCTGGAGCGGTTCAAGAACCCGCAGAACGCCAAGGGGATCGCGGGCGTCGGCACCTCGCTCACCGATCTCTTCCTGCAGATCCGGATCGGCGGCGACCAAGCCCTCTTCCGCCTCCTCAACAAGCTGATCCTGGAGACATCCGACAACGCCGCCAGCACAGAAGACGGCGTGATCGACGAGGACTTCATCCGCGAGCACACCCACGGCTTCGAGGAGTTCGCCGCCGCCGCCCGCGCCGCCGACTGGGACGAGACGCTGCGCGCCACCGGCCTCACCCGGGACGAGATCGAGCGCACGCTTGCCATGGTCCTCGCCTCCAAGCGCACCATCGTCTGCTGGGCCATGGGTCTGACCCAGCACAAGCACTCGGTGCCCACCATCCGCGAGGTCGTGAACTTCCTGCTGCTGCGCGGCAACGTCGGCCGCCCCGGCGCCGGGGTGTGCCCGGTGCGCGGCCACAGCAATGTGCAGGGCGACCGCACCATGGGCATCTTCGAGCGGCCCGCCCCCGCCTTCCTGGACGCCCTGGAGAAGGAGTTCGGCTTCGCCCCGCCGCGTGAACACGGCCTCGACGTCGTCGACTCCATCCGCGCCCTGCGCGACGGCCGGGCCAAGGTCTTCTTCGCCATGGGCGGCAACTTCGTGGCCGCCTCCCCCGACACCGACGTCACCGAGGCCGCCATGCGCGTCGCCCGGCTGACCGTCCACGTCTCCACCAAGCTCAACCGCTCGCACGTGGTCACCGGCACCCGCGCCCTGATCCTGCCCACCCTCGGCCGCTCGGACCGGGACATCCAGGACGGCGGGCCGCAGTTCGTCACCGTCGAGGACTCGATGGGCATGGTGCACGCCTCGCGCGGCAGGCTGGAGCCCGCGAGCCCGCAGCTGCTCTCCGAACCGGCCATCGTCTGCCGACTGGCCCGGCGGGTGCTCGGCCCCGAAAGCGCCACCCCCTGGGCGGAGTTCGAGCGCGACTACGCCACGGTCCGTGACCGGATCGCGGCCGTCATCCCCGGCTTCGAGGACTTCAACACCCGGGTCGCCAACCCGTCCGGCTTCGCGCTGCCGCACGCCCCGCGCGACAGCCGCAGCTTCCCGACCACCACCGGCAAGGCCAACTTCACCGCCGCCCCGGTCGAGTACCCGAAGGCCCCGGAGGGCCGGCTGCTGCTGCAGACCCTGCGCTCCCACGACCAGTACAACACCACCATCTACGGCCTCGACGACCGCTACCGCGGCATCAAGAACGGCCGCCGGGTGGTGCTCATCCACCCCGAGGACGCCCGCGAGCGGGGACTCGCCGACGGCGCGTACTGCGACCTGGTCAGCGAGTGGACGGACGGCACCGAGCGGCGCGCCGCCGGGTTCCGGGTGGTCCACTACCCGACCACCCGTGGCTGCGCCGCCTCGTACTACCCGGAGACCAACGTCCTGGTCCCGCTGGACTCCACGGCCGACACCAGCAACACCCCGGCCAGCAAGTCCGTGGTGATCCGGCTGGAGCCCACCCATCCCGTCTGACCCCGTCTAAGCGTCCGCTCAGCGCACCTGATAAGAAGCCTGTATAAGAAGGTGGACACCGCACACAACCGAACGGAGCCGTCCCGATGGGCGAGCAGGGCAGCGTGAAGTTCCCGCAAGAGGTCATCGACGAGTACGCGGCGCTCGGCGTCGACCTCCCCGCGCTGTTCTCCGCCGGTCACCTCGGCACCCGCATGGGCGTGCAGATCCTCGAAGCCTCCGCGGAGCGGGTCGTGGGCACCATGCCCGTCGAGGGCAACACCCAGCCGTACGGCCTGCTCCACGGCGGCGCCTCCGCCGTGCTGGCCGAGACCCTCGGCTCGGTGGGCTCCATGCTGCACGGCGGCAGCGGCCGGATCGCGGTGGGCGTCGACCTCAACTGCACCCACCACCGCGGGGCGCGCTCCGGTCTGGTCACCGGGGTGGCCACGCCCGTCCACCGGGGGCGCTCGACCGCCACGTACGAGATCGTCATCAGCGACGAGCAGGACCGCCGGGTGTGCACCGCCCGGCTGACCTGCCTGCTGCGCACGGCGGAGGGCCTGCCGAAGCCGTAACACCCCAGCTCACACGAGGCGCCACCCCCGGATCCCGGGGGTGGCGCTTTCGCGTGCGCGGCCCGCGAACAGGTCTCGCGGACAGGCCGGAACCCCTCCCCCCGGTTGTAACACTCCGTAATACTTGCGCAATACAAGATCAGGCGGCTTCGCCGCGTGACGTCATCGATGATGATCTCTCCTCGCGGGCATGAGCACATCACTCCATGCATCGCTCACGAGTTCCCCTCACTCCTTAGCGGAACTGCAGCTTCTCACTATCCGGACCTTATGAATTGACCGTAAACACCCGCTTTGTCCTTTCCGTTCCGCTACACCGACACAAGAACGTGACCAGTGTCATAACAAGACAGTCACATCATGGTCTGCACCTCTGCCACCTACTGCGCCCCACGCTTAGAGTCACAGCCAGTCACGACCACGACGGGTGTTCGCCAGCACCCGTACGGCTGTTCAAGGTCCACCGGCGCGGACACGGCGTCCCAATCCAGAGGGACGGCCGGGCCAGGGAAAGGATTCTTCGTGCGACAGCGTTCCTTGCTCATCATGACGACCGCGATCACCGCGGGAGCCCTCACCCTCAGCGCCTGCGGTTCGCGCGGCCAGAACGACAGCGAGGACAAGGACAAGAAGACCACCGTCGTCATCGGTGTCGACGCCCCGCTCACCGGGTCGCTGTCGGCACTCGGCCAGGGCATCAAGAACGGCGTCGACCTCGCCGCCAAGGTGGCCACCAAGCAGAACGAGGTCCCCGGCGTCACGTTCAAGATCAAGCCCTACGACGACCAGGCCGTGCCGTCCTCCGGCAAGCAGAACGCCACCTCCATGGTCGACGACGACGCCATCCTCGGCACGGTCGGCCCGCTGAACTCCGGCGTCGCCCAGTCCATGCAGGGCGTCTTCGCCAAGGCGGACCTGGCCGAGGTCTCCCCGGCCAACACCAACCCGGCGCTGAGCCAGGGCGACGCCTGGGCGACGGGCAAGAAGTCCCGCCCGTTCAAGACCTACTTCCGCACCGCGACCACGGACATCATCCAGGGCCGCTTCGCCGCGCAGTACTTCTACAAGGACGCGAAGAAGCGGAAGGTCTTCGTCGTCGACGACAAGCAGACCTACGGCGCCGGACTCGCCAAGATCTTCGCGGAGGAGTTCAAGAGCCTCGGCGGCAAGGTCGTCGGCACCGACCACCTCACCGTCAAGGAGACCGACTTCTCCGGCATCGCGGGCAAGGTCAAGTCCACCGGCGCCGACTCCGTCTACTTCGGCGGCCAGTACCCCGAGGGCGGACTGCTGTCCGACCAGATCAAGCAGGCCGGTGCCAAGGTCCCGGTCATGGGCGGCGACGGCCTCTACGACCCCGCCTTCATCAAGGCCTCCGGCACCAGCAACGAGGGTGACCTCGCCACCTCCGTCGGCTACCCCGTCGAACAGCTCGCCTCCGCCAAGACGTTCGTCAAGAACTACGCGGCCGAGAAGTACAAGGACCCGTACGGCGCCTACGGCGGCTACTCCTACGACGCCGCCTGGGCCATCATCCAGGCCGTCAAGGCCGTCGTCGCGGACAACGACGGCAAGGTCCCCGACGACGCCCGCGCCAAGGTCACCGAAGCGCTGGGCAAGGTCTCCTTCGACGGCGTGACCGGCAAGGTCGCCTTCGACGAGTACGGCGACACCACCAACAAGCAGCTGACCGTCTACCAGGTCAAGAACGGCGCCTGGAAGTCCGTGACGAGCAGGACCTTCAAGGACTAGCGCCTTCCCGGGGCACCACCCCCGCCCACCCACGCAACGCAACCGCGGCACGGGGCCCCCCCCCCCCCCAGCCCGGCGGCAAAAACCACAACCACCACGGACGCCCCGCGGTGCCACAACAGCCCCCAACGCAGGGAAACCGGCAGGCCCACCGGCGGCACG
>NZ_JBHWJI010000039.1:0-17177 GCF_042731515.1 Streptomyces sp. NPDC059850 | reverse complement strand
TCTCAGCGTACCAAGCTAAACTTCAACCCCGACCCACAGACCGGCCCACACCCCCCCCCACACCACCACAACCACCCCCCCCGGGGCCCCCCCCCCCCCCCCCCCCGCGGCGTCATATCCGACACGCTCATCGGAGGCCCTGCGGTGCACGAACTGCCGCAAACGCTGGTCAACGGCCTGACCCTCGGCGCTCTCTACGGCTTGATCGCCATCGGGTACACCATGGTCTACGGCATCGTCCAGCTCATCAACTTCGCCCACGGCGAGATCTTCATGATCGGGGGCTTCGGCGCCCTCACCGTCTATCTCTGGCTGCCGAGTGGCACCGCCCTCGCACTGGCCCTGCCGCTCATGCTCATCGGCGGCATCCTCGCCGCGGTCGCCATCGCCACGGCCGCCGAACGCTTCGCCTACCGGCCCCTGCGCGGGGGCCCCCGACTGGCGCCCCTGATCACCGCGATCGGCCTGTCCATCGCACTCCAGCAGGCCATCTGGGCGTTCTACCCCGACGCCAAGAAGGCCCGCAGCTTCCCCCAGTTCGAGGGCAGCTCATTCGAGGTCACGAGCAACCTGCACATCCAGCGCGGCGACGCCTTCCTGCTGATAGCCGCACCGCTGTGCATGCTCGCCCTGGGGCTGTTCGTCTCCAAGAGCCGGGCCGGACGCGCCATGCAGGCCACCGCGCAGGACCCCGACACCGCCAAGCTGATGGGCATCAACACCGACCGCATCATCGTGATGGCCTTCGCCATCGGCGGCGCCTTCGCCGCCGTCGCCGCCCTCTCCCACGGCCTCAAATACGGCCAGATCAACTTCGAGATGGGCTTCATCGCCGGACTCAAGGCCTTCACCGCCGCCGTCCTCGGCGGCATCGGCAACATCTACGGCGCCATGCTCGGCGGCGTCGTCCTCGGCATCGCCGAGGCCCTGGCCATCAAATACATCCAGGACATCCCCGGGATGGACCAACTCGGCGGCGGAGCCTGGAAAGACGTCTGGGCCTTCACCCTGCTCATCGTCGTCCTGCTGGTCAGGCCCCAGGGGCTGCTCGGCGAACGCGTAGCGGACCGGGCGTAAGGGAGCGAGACGATGACCACCGACACAGCCAAGCCGGCCGCCTCCGACACGGCCCCGGCCGCACGCACCACCCTGCTCCGGGCGCTCACCGCGGCCGGCGGCCTGGCCACCGTGGCCTCCACCTTCCTCGCCTGGACCTGGACCTCCGACTTCCCCGGCGACCTCACCGTCTACGGCTACCCCGGCGGACTCCAGGTCCTCACCCTCGCCCTGGGCCTGGCCATCCTGGCGTTCGCCCTCGCCGCCCTGGACGTGCGCGGACTGCGCTGGCTCACCCCCGCCGGTTCCACCCAGGCCCTGCGGCTGCTGGCCCTCGGCGCCTTCGCCACCACCTGGTTCACCGTCCTCGCCATCGCCGTCGACCAAGGCGGCCTGGTCAACCTGGAACCGGGCGGCTGGGTCGCCGCCGTCGCCACCGCCGTACCCGTCGCCACCACGCTCCTGCTCCCCGACGACACCCGGCCCATCTGCCGCCCGAAGCAACTCCCCTCCTGGGCCGACATCCTCATCATCGCGGCCGTCTTCACCCTCGGCCTCTACGTCGTCAACTACGGCATCCAGACCGACGAGGACCACCCCGAGCCCTTCATCGGCTACCTCATCGCCCTCGGCTTCGCCGCCGCCGCGCTCCTCAAGGCCGGACTCATCACCCGGCTCAGCGGCCTCACCAGCACCTACCGCTCCCTCACCCTGGTCGCGGCCCTGGTGACCGCCATGGTCTTCCCCTTCACCCAGGACAAGGCCAGTTACACCGAACTCGGCGTCAACATCGCCATCTTCGCGACCGTCGCCCTCGGCCTGAACATCGTCGTCGGCCTCGCCGGACTCCTCGACCTCGGCTACGTCGCCTTCCTCGGCGTCGGCGCCTACACCGCCGCCCTGGTCTCCGGAACCGCCGCCTCCACCATCGACGTCCAGTTCCCGTTCTGGGCCGCCATGCTCACCGGCGCCCTGGCCTCGCTCGTCTTCGGCGTCGTCATCGGCGCCCCCACCCTGCGGCTGCGCGGCGACTACCTCGCCATCGTGACCCTCGGCTTCGGCGAGATCTTCCGCATCGCCGTCAGCAACCTCGACGGCACCTCAGGGCCCTCCGTCACCAACGGCCCCAACGGCGTCCCCAACATCCCGCCGCTGGAGATCTTCGGCTTCAACTTCGACGACGAGCACAGCTTCGCCGGGTTCACCCTCGACTCCAACAGCAACTACTACCTGCTGATGCTGCTCGTCACCGTCGTGGTCGTCCTCATCTTCAGCCGGGCCGGGAACTCCCGCATCGGCCGCGCCTGGGTCGCCATCCGCGAAGACGAGACCGCCGCCACCGCCATGGGCATCAACGGCTTCCGCGTCAAGCTCATCGCCTTCGCCCTCGGCGCCACCCTCGCCGGAGTCGCGGGCACCATCTGGGCCCACGTCCAGACCACCGTCGTCCCCGAGCAGTACGTGTTCGCCGGGCCCGTCCCGCCCAACTCCACCTTCCTGCTCGCCGCCGTCATCCTCGGCGGCATGGGCACCATCGGCGGCCCCCTGCTCGGCGCGGCCCTGCTCTTCCTCATCCCCGAGAAGCTGGAATTCCTCCAGGACTACCAGCTCCTCGCCTTCGGCATCGCGCTCATCCTGCTGATGCGCTTCCGCCCCGAAGGGATCATCCCCAACCGGCGGCAGCAGCTCGAATACCACGAGACGGGACAGCTCGACGTGCCCGACCAGGCCGCCCTGAGCGGCAGCGCCGTCGGCGTCACCAAGGCGGAGGCATGACAGACATGACCACGACCACAGTGGCGAAGGCCGCCCCCGTACTCACCGCCACCGGCGTCACGATGCGCTTCGGCGGACTCACCGCCGTACGCTCCGTCGACCTCGACGTCCACCCCGGCGAGATCGTCGGCCTCATCGGCCCCAACGGCGCGGGCAAGACCACCTTCTTCAACTGCCTCACCGGCCTCTACGTCCCCACCGAGGGACGCGTCTCCTACCGGGGCACCGTCCTGCCGCCGAAACCCCATCTGGTCACCCAGGCCGGAGTCGCCCGCACCTTCCAGAACATCCGCCTCTTCGCCAACATGACCGTCCTGGAAAACGTCCTCGTCGGACGGCACACCCGCACCAAGGAAGGACTCTGGTCGGCCCTCCTGCGCGGCCCCGGCTTCAAACGCGCCGAAGCCGCCTCCAAGCAACGGGCCATGGAACTCCTGGAGTTCACCGGCCTCGCCGCCAAGGCCGACCACCTCTCCCGCAACCTCCCCTACGGCGAGCAGCGCAAGCTGGAGATCGCCCGCGCCCTGGCCAGCGACCCCGGACTGCTGCTCCTCGACGAGCCGACCGCGGGTATGAACCCCCAGGAGACCCGGGCCACCGAGGAACTCGTCTTCGCCATCCGCGACACGGGTACCGCCGTCCTCGTCATCGAGCACGACATGCGCTTCATCTTCAACCTGTGCGACCGGGTCGCCGTGCTCGTCCAGGGCGAGAAGCTGGTCGAGGGCAGCTCCGAGGTCGTCCAGAGCGACGAACGCGTCATCGCCGCCTACCTCGGCACCCCCTTCGAGGGCGCGCCCGGAGCGGAAGAGGCCGCGGCGGTCGAGGCGGCCGAGGCACGTACAGAGGAGGACGGACAGTGACCGCACTGCTCGAGGTCGAGGACCTCCGGGTCGCCTACGGCAAGATCGAGGCCGTCAAGGGCATCTCGTTCAGCGTCGAGGCAGGCCAGGTCGTCACCCTCATCGGCACCAACGGCGCGGGCAAGACGACCACCCTGCGCACCCTCTCCGGCCTGCTCGCCCCGCTCGGCGGCACCATCCGCTTCGACGGAAAGCCGCTGAGCGGCGTCCCCGCGCACAAGATCGTCGCCCTGGGGCTGGCGCACTCCCCCGAGGGGCGGCATATCTTCCCCCGGCTGACGATCGCCGAGAACCTCCAGCTCGGGGCGTTTCTCCGGAAGGACGCCGACGGAATCGCCGCGGACGTACGGAAGGTGTACGACCTCTTCCCCATCCTCGGCGAACGCCGCACCCAGGCGGCCGGGACCCTCTCCGGCGGCGAACAGCAGATGCTCGCCATGGGCCGCGCCCTGATGTGCCGCCCCAAGCTGCTGATGCTGGACGAACCCTCGATGGGGCTCTCGCCGATCATGATGCAGAAGATCATGCAGACCATCGCCGAGCTGAAGGCGCAGGGCACCACGATCCTGCTGGTCGAGCAGAACGCCCAGGCGGCGCTGTCGCTGGCCGATCACGGCCATGTGATGGAGATCGGCAAGATCGTGCTGTCCGGGACGGGGGAGGCACTGCTGCACGACGAGTCCGTGCGGAAGGCGTACCTCGGCGAGGACTGAGGGTGCTGACGCGAGGAGGGGAGGCCGCCCGTGCCCCGGGCGGCCTCCCCTCCTCACTCCCTACTCCTTGCCCTTCTTCTCGGCCGCGTCCGCGATGACCGCCTCGGCCACCTGCTGCATCGACAGCCGCCGGTCCATGGAGGTCTTCTGGATCCAGCGGAACGCGGCCGGTTCGGTCAGTCCGTACTCCGTCTGCAGAACGCTCTTGGCCCGGTCCACCAGCTTGCGGGTCTCCAGCCGCAGGGAGAGGTCGGCGACCTCCTGCTCCAGCGTCTTCAGCTCGGTGAAGCGGGAGACGGCCATCTCGATGGCGGGCACCACGTCGCTCTTGCTGAACGGCTTCACAAGATACGCCATCGCCCCGGCGTCCCGGGCCCGGTCGACCAGTTCGCGCTGCGAGAACGCGGTCAGCATGAGGACGGGCGCGATGCGGTCGGCCGCGATGCGCTCGGCGGCGGAAATCCCGTCCAGGATCGGCATCTTCACGTCGAGGATGACGAGATCGGGCCGGTGCTCCCGAGCGAGCGCGACGGCCGTCTCACCGTCCCCCGCCTCGCCGACGACGGAGTACCCCTCCTCTTCGAGCATCTCCTTCAGGTCGAGGCGGATAAGGGCCTCGTCCTCGGCGATGACGACGCGGGTCGTATGCGGCGGGACGTGCGACTGCGCGTCGGGGGCGTCAGCGGTGCTCACTGTGCTCCTCGGTTTCCTGAAGGTGGGGCACCCCCGAGCCTACCTAGCTCCACACAGCGCTGGGACACACGGTATGCTCCTGTCGGGGTCACCAGCCGGGTTGATGGAAGCGGCAGACATGATCGCCTCAAAAGCGATTGCCCGAAAGGGCGTGCGGGTTCAAGTCCCGCACCCGGCACTCTTGAGTCCCATGACGAAGTGGACTCTCACGTTCTCGTGAATCTTCGCAGTTCAGCGACATGAGTCGCACGTCGTCACACAGAGTTAGTCCATGCATACGCATGGCACTGATGTGCGACAGAAGGCAATCGCCCTGCTCCGATCCGGCGTCAGAAACGCGGAGGTGTCCCGAAGGCTCGGCATCCCCGTGGGCACGGTGGGCTACTGGCTCCATCTTGATCGCGCGAAGCAGGGCACCCTTCCCGGGAGATCCACCCCTCCGTGCCCACGTTGCGAAGGTCCGGGACTCCACCGCGCGGCCTACGCGTACCTGCTCGCCCTGTACCTCGGCGACGGGCACATCATCCAGTACTCCCAGCATCGAGTTCCGAGCCTCATGATCGCCTGTGACGAAGCCTGGCCCGGGCTGATGGACGAATGCGAGCAAGCGATGCGCGCGGTCTTCCCGGACAACTCAGTCTGCCGGGTCCGCAGGACGGGCTGCCGCAATGTAAAGGTCTACTCCCTGCATTTGTGGTGCATGTTCCCTCAGCACGGCCCCGGAAAGAAGCACGACCGCCTCATCGCCCTCGAACCCTGGCAACAGCAGATCGTCGACGAGTACCCCTGGGAGTTCATCCGCGGGTTGTTCCATTCCGACGGCTGCCGGATCACCAACTGGACCACGCGAATGGTCGCCGGGGAACGCAAGCGGTACGAATACCCCCGGTACTTCTTCACCAACAAATCCGACGACGTCCGCAGGCTCTGCTCCGACACCCTCACAGCGGTCGGCGTCGAGTGGACGACGCTGGCGCGCGGGAGCGATCCGTTCAATATCTCCGTCGCCCGCCGGGGCTCCGTCGCGCTCATGGACGCGCACGTCGGGCCGAAGTACTGACCACAGCACTTCGGCCCAAGAGGCGGCTAGCGGAGGTCGTCGGCGCCGATGTGGTGGACGCGGACCAGGTTGGTGGAGCCGGAGACTCCGGGCGGGGAGCCTGCCGTGATGACGACGAGGTCGCCCCGCTGGCAGCGGCCCAGCCGCAGCAGTTCCTCGTCGACCTGGCGGACCATCTCGTCCGTGGAGTCGACGGTCGGGCCGAGGAAGGTCTCGACGCCCCAGGTCAGGTTGAGCTGGGAGCGGGTGCCCGGGTCCGGGGTGAAGGCCAGCAGGGGGATCGGGGAGCGGTAGCGGGAGAGGCGGCGGACGGTGTCGCCGGACTGGGTGAAGGCCACCAGGAACTTGGCGCCGAGGAAGTCCCCCATCTCGGCGGCCGCGCGGGCGACCGCGCCGCCCTGGGTGCGGGGCTTGCTGCGCTCGGTGAGCGGCGGGAGCCCCTTGGCGAGGATGTCTTCCTCGGCCGCCATGACGATGCGGCCCATAGTCCGGACCGTGGCGATCGGGTACTTGCCGACGCTGGTCTCACCGGAGAGCATCACCGCGTCCGTGCCGTCGATGACGGCGTTGGCGACGTCGGAGGCCTCCGCCCGCGTGGGGCGGGAGTTGTCGATCATCGAGTCGAGCATCTGCGTCGCGACGATCACCGGCTTCGCGTTCCGCTTCGCCAGCTTGATCGCGCGCTTCTGAACGATCGGCACCTGCTCCAGCGGCATTTCGACGCCGAGGTCGCCGCGGGCGACCATGATGCCGTCGAAGGCGTCGACGATCTTCTCCAGGTTCTCGACCGCCTGCGGCTTCTCGATCTTGGCGATGACGGGGAGCCTGCAGTCCTCCTCCTGCATCACCCGGTGCACGTCCACGACGTCGTCCCCGTTGCGGACGAAGGACAGGGCGATGACGTCGGCCCCGGTGCGCAGCGCCCAGCGCAGGTCCTCGATGTCCTTCCGGGAGAGGGCGGGGACGGAGACGGCCACGCCGGGCAGGTTGAGGCCCTTGTGGTCGGAGATCATCCCGCCTTCGATGACGATCGTGTGGACGCGCGGCCCGTCGACGTCGACGACCTCCAGGGTGACGCGGCCGTCGTCGACGAGGATGCGCTCGCCCTTGTTGACGTCGGAGGCCAGCCCCTCGTACGTGGTGCCGCAGCGGAAGCGGTCGCCTTCGATGGGCTCGACGGTGATGGTGAACTCGTCCCCGCGTTCAAGGAGTACGGGTCCCTCACGGAAGCGACCGAGCCGGATCTTCGGACCTTGAAGGTCGGCGAGGATGCCGACGCTGCGACCGGTTTCCAGCGAGGCCTTGCGGACTCGCCGATAACGCTCCTCGTGCTCGGCGTACGTGCCGTGGCTGAGGTTGAAGCGGGCCACGTCCATTCCGGCTTCGACGAGCGCCTTGATCTGCTCGTACGAGTCGGTCGCGGGTCCCAAAGTACAGACGATTTTTGCTCGGCGCATGCTGCCGAGCCTATGACTTACTCGCGGGTAAAGAACCGGAAAGCGGCCACTCCCCCATGGCCTTTGCATGGCAGGTAATCGACAACTAATGAAACGTGCATAGGGGTGCTCCGATGAGCGATTCGGGGCCGTTACACCGGGTCGTTTCACGGCTCCGGTCACAGCTCCGGGCGGGTCATCGTAAAGCGCGCCGTGACGTGCGCGTATACGGTCTGGCGTTCGGGTTCCAGGTCGAGCGCGGCCGCCTCCCCGGGGCCGGAGCGGGCGGAGCGGCTACGGGGGGCCGCCACGGCCACCGGCATCGGCGGGCCCGTCTCCCCCTCGGCCGCCAGGTCGGCCAGCTCGACCAGGGCGACGAGCCGGGCGCCGAGCGCGTCCGCGTAACTGCGGGCGCGCCGCACGGCCTCCCGGACCGCCTGCTGCCGGGCCTGGCCGTGGACGGGTGAGCCGGGGCGCAGCCCCCACCAGGGGCCGTCGACCCGGGTCAGTTCGAGGTCGGCCAGCCGGGTGGTGAGTTCGCCGAGGGCGGTGAAGTCGGTGACGGTCACGGCGAGGTGCACCCGTCCGTGGTAGGCCCGCACCCGCTCCTCGCGGCCCCTGGCCAGCTCGGGGGTGATCGCGAAGGCGCCGGTCTCCGGCTTCTCGACCGCCTCGCCGTAGGACTTCACCAGGTCCAGCGCCCGCTGGTTGCGGCGGGTGAGGTCGTCCAGCGCGGCCCGCCGGTCGGCGCCGCGCGCGCTGACGGTGACGGAGAGGCGGGCGATCTCGGGATCGACCTCCAGCGTCGCCTCGCCGAGCACGGCGACGCGCGGGGTGTTGGGGGTGCCGTACGGGACGTGCCGGTCCATATCCATCTGGGGGCTCCTGTTCGGGGCTCGCGGACGTGGCTTGATCCTGCCCTGTGCCGGGCGCTCGGCGTGCCCTGATCGCAACCTGTCGGGGGTGTTGCGGGCGGGTGCGGCTGCGCCAGAATCTACGCGCGTTGTGCTCATTTCGCAGGTATCCCAGGGGAGTTCAGCCATGCCGCTCAACCGTCGGACGTTTCTGGGTCGCACCGCGGCCACCAGCGCGGGGGCCGCGCTCGCCTCGGCCGCGGCCGCCGCTCCGGCGCAGGCGGAGGCGCGGGGCCACGGGCACGGACACAGCCGTGAGCGGTACGAGTTCACCGTCATGGGCACCACCGATCTGCACGGCAACGTCTTCAACTGGGACTACTTCACGGACGCCGAGTTCGACGACGCGGCGCACAACGACGTCGGCCTCGCGAAGATCTCGACCCTGGTCGAGCAGGTCCGCAAGGAGAAGGGGCGGCGCAATACGCTGCTGATCGACGCGGGCGACACCATCCAGGGCACCCAGCTGTCGTACTACTACGCCAAGGTCGACCCGATCACCGGAGCGAACGGCCCGGTGCATCCGATGGCGCAGGCGATGAACCTCATCGGCTACGACGCGGCGGCGCTCGGCAACCATGAGTTCAACTACGGCATTCCGGTGCTGCGGAAGTTCGAGGAGCAGTGCGACTTTCCGCTGCTGGGCGCGAACGCGCTGGACGCGACGTCGCTGCGGCCCGCCTTCCCGCCCTACTGGATGACCCGGCTGCGTACGCCCTGCGGGCGCGGGGTGAAGGTGGCGGTGCTGGGGCTGACGAACCCGGGGATCGCGATCTGGGACAAGGCCCATGTGCAGGGGAAGATGACGTTCCCGGGTCTGGAGGAGCAGGCGGCGAAGTGGGTGCCCCGGCTGCGTTCGATGGGTGCGGACGTGGTGCTCGTCTCGGCGCATTCGGGCAGCAGCGGGACGTCCAGCTACGGCGATCAGCTGCCGTACGTGGAGAACGCGGCGGCGCTGGTGGCCGAGCGGGTGGCGGGCATCGACGCGATCCTGGTCGGCCACGCGCATGTGGAGATGGCCGAGCGCCGGGTGGTGAACAAGGAGACGGGTCGCGAGGTCGTGCTGTCGGAACCGCTCAAGTGGGGTCAGCGGCTGACGCTCTTCGACATCGGTCTGGAGTGGGCGCGGGGCCGCTGGCAGGTGGAGTCGGTGGCGGCGAAGGTGCTGAACTCGGCCTCGGTGGCGGAGGATCCGCGGATCGTGAAGCTGCTCGGCGATGAGCACCGGAAGGTCGTCGGGTACGTCAACCAGGTCATCGGCACGTCGACGGCGGCGATGGCGGCCACGGAGGCGCCGTACCAGGACGCGCCGATCATCGACTTCATCAACCACGTGCAGACGGAGACCGTGAAGGCGGCGCTGGCGGGCACGGAGCACGCGGCGCTGCCGGTGCTCTCGCAGGCGTCGTGCTTCTCGCGCACGGCGCGCATCCCGGCCGGTGACGTCACGATCCGGCAGGTGGCGGGGTTGTATCCGTTCGAGAACACGCTGGAGGCACGGGTGCTGACGGGCGCCCAGATCAAGGCCTATCTGGAGTTCTCGGCGCGGTATTACGTGCAGACCCCGGCGGGCGGAGACGTCGACCCGTCGAAGCTGACGAACGCAGGTGACACCCCCGACTACAACTACGACGCGGTGAGCGGTCTGACGTACGAGATCGACATCGCGAAGCCGGTGGGTTCGCGGATCGCCGCGCTGCGCTTCGACGGCAAGCCGGTCGAGGACTCGGCGCGGTTCGTGCTGGCGGTGAACAACTACCGGGCGAGCGGCGGGGGCAACTTCCCGCATGTGGCCGCCGCCCAGCAGGTGTGGGCCAACTCGGAGGAGATCCGCAACACGATCATCGGGTGGGTGAAGGCGAAGGGGACGATCGACGGGGCCGGGTTCGCGTCGATGGACTGGAAGCTGACGCGCGACGGCACGCCGGTGTTCTAGGACGGGTCTTGTCGAGCGCGGGCCGGGTCGTCACGTCCGGGCATGGGCGCGGGCGGTGCGCTGATCGGGAAGGTGCATCCGCCCGCTGACCTGGGCACCCGGCCCGGTCGGCTGGAGCCCGAAAGTGGTGAAGGCGGTGCGGGACGGCAGCGGGTAGACCGGTTCGGCGCTGAGCGAGTTGAGGATGACGGCGGAGCGCCAGGCGGCCAGCCCGAGGTCGGGGGTGCCGACGCCGTGGGTGTGCCGCTCGGCGTTCTGGACGTGCACGGATCCCGTGATGAGGGGGTCGAGGACGAGCCGGTGCCGGTCGTCCACGCGGGGCCGTTCGGAGGAGTCTCGCCGGATGTACGGGTCGAGGGCGGCGAGCAGGGTGTCGACGCGGCGCTCGCGGTAGCCGGTGGCGAGGACGACGGCCTCGGTGGTGTGGCGGGTGCGGGTGCCCTGGTGGACGTGTTCCAGGTGGAGTTCGAGCCGGGCGGCGGCGATGCGGCCCGCCGTGCGGACGGTGACGCCGGGGGTGAGGACGGCGCCCGGCCAGCCGCCGCCGTGCTGGGCGCGGCGGTACAGCTCGTGGTGGATGGCGGTGATGGTCTCGTGCGCGATGCCCTTGTAGAGCTGCCACTGTCCGGGGAGGAGCTGGTCGCGGACGGCCTCGGGGAGGGCGTGGAAGTAGCGGGTGTAGTCGGGGCTGAACTGCTCCAGGCCGAGCTTGCTGTACTCCATGGGCGCGAAGGACGGCGTACGGGCGAGCCAGTGCAGCCCCTCGGCGCCGAGCGGCCGGTTGCGCAGCAGGTCGAGGAAGACCTCGGCGCCGGACTGGCCGGAGCCGACGACGGTGATGTGGCCGGTGTGCAGCAGCCGTTCGCGGTGTTCCAGGTAGTCGGCGGAGTGGAGGACGGGGACGTTGGGGGCGTCGGCGAGGGGGCGCAGGGTTTCCGGGACGTGGGGTTCGGTGCCGACGCCGAGGACGAGGTGGCGGGCGTGGGCGCGGCCGGGGGCGACGGCCTCGCCGTCGGGGCCGAGCCTGCTGAAGTCGATTTCGAACAGCTCGTGGTCGTGGTCCCAGCGGACGGCGTCGATCCGGTGGCCGAAGTGGAGGCCGGGGAGCTGTTCGCTGACCCAGCGGCAGTAGGCGTCGTATTCGGTGCGCTCGATGTGGAAGCGCTCGGCGACGTAGAAGGGGAAGAGCCGTTCGCGGGCCTTGAGGTAGCTGAGGAAGCTCCAGGGGCTGGCGGGGTCGGCGAGGGTGACGAGGTCGGCGAGGAACGGGACCTGGACGGTGGCGCCGTCGATGAGCAGGCCGGGGTGCCAGTGGAAGGCGGGCCGCTGTTCGTAGAAGGCGGTGCGCAGTCCGGGGACGCCGTGGGCGAGGGCGGCGAGGGAGAGGTTGAACGGGCCGATGCCGATGCCCGCGAGGTCCAGGGGCTCGTGCGGGGTGGTGGTGGGGTCGGCTTCGGGGGCGGACGGTTGCGTGGGGGGTTGTGCGGTGCTCATGGCGTGTTGCCTTCCACGAGGTCGAGCAGCCGGCGCAGATCGCCGGGCTGGATGTGCGGGTTGAGGAGGGTGGCCTTGAGCCACAGCCCCTCGGGGGTGGCCGCGCGGCCGAGGACGGCGGTGCCGTGGTGCAGGAGGCGGCGGCGCAGCGCGGCGACGGCGGCGGGTCCGGCTCCCGTGGGGCGGAAGAGGACGGTCGAGAGGGTGGGGCGGGCGTACAGCTCCAGGGCGGGGCGGGCCCGGATGAGGTCGGCGAGCGCGGCGGCGTGGGCGCAGACCTGGTCGACGAGGTCGCCGAGGCCGTGGCGGCCGAGGGCGCGCAGGGTGACGGCGATCTTGAGGATGTCGGGGCGGCGGGTGGTGCGGAGGGAGCGGCCGAGCAGGTCGGGGAGCCCGGCGTCGGTGTCGTCGTGGGCGTTGAGGTAGTCGGCGCGGTGGCCGAGGGGGGCCAGGGCGGTGGTGTCGGGTACGGCGATCAGGCCTGCGGCGGCCGGTTGCCAGCCGAGTTTGTGCAGGTCGAGGGCGACGGTGTGGGCGCGGTCGAGCCCGTCGAGCCGCTTGTTCAGGGTGTCGCTGAACAGCAGCGGTCCGCCGTAGGCGGCGTCGATGTGGAGCGTCGCGCCGTGGCCGTCGCAGAGGTCGGCGAGCTGCGGGAGCGGGTCGATGGCGCCGGTGTCGGTGGTGCCCGCGGTGGCGACGAGCAGGGTGGGGCGGGTGGGGTGCGCGGTGAGGGCGTCGTGGACCCGGGCCGGGTCGAGCACGCCGGTGGGGGTGGGCAGGGTGTGGGGCGGGTCCAGGCCGAGCAGCCAGGCGGAGCGGTGGACGCTGTGGTGGGCGTTGGCGCCGCAGACGACGCGGAGGGGCGCGCCGTGCGCCGCTTCCCTCGCCAGCAGCAGGGCGAGTTGGTTGGACTCCGTACCCCCGGTGGTGACGAGGGCGTCGGGATCGGGACCGTACGGGTACGCCAGCTCGGCGAGCGCCCGGCAGGTCAGCGCCTCCAGCTCGGCGGCGGCGGGGGCCTGGTCCCAGGAGTCCAGGGACGGGTTGAGCGCGGAGACGGCGAGGTCGGCGGCGGCCGCGACGGCCAGCGGCGGGCAGTGCAGATGGGCGGCGCAGTGCGGGTCGGCCGGGTCGGCGGCCCCGGCGGTGAGCGCGGTGACGAGGGCGCGCAGCGCACCGTGCGCGCCGTCCCCATGGTCGGGGATGGCCGGTACGACCGCGGCCCGCGTCTGCCGCGCCACGGCGCCGGGCCCTCCGGCGGGCAGCGGCCCACCGCGGTCGGCGGCGCCGTGGGCGAGGGCGTCGAGGACGGTGTCGAGCATCGGGCGAAGCGCGCCTGGCCCCTCGCTCCCCCCGGCGAGGAGGCGGGCAGTGCCGGAAGCGGGCATGGGCGGTGCCTCTAGGAAGTGTGGTGGCGTCGGGCGGATCTCAGAGCTGCCCCAAGCTACTTCGCCCGCAAGCGGTTGGACCGGCGATGCCCCGAAGTGCACCCGTACGTGGTACGGGTGCATGTGTGCGGGTTGATCTACCGGTGCCCATGCGCCCGTTGACAGCCCACCGCCCCGAGTGGCCACGCGCCTGCCGGACAGTCGACGGGGACCGACTGGTTCCGGGCACCCGGCAGGTCGCTACGGAACGGGTACGCCCCCGGCGCCGTACGCCTGCCGCAGCCCACCGGGCAGTCGTACGGGCCCGCTGATGCCCGGCGCCTAGCAGGTCAGCGCGGAGCACGCGCGACCCCAGCTCGCGGGGAGCGCACCCCGGCCGACATACGCCCGCCCCAGCCCGCCGGGCAGTCAGCGGGGCCGCTGGGGGGCCAGGCACCTTGCACGTCTGCGCGGAGCACGTGGGGGGGCGCCCCGGTGGCCATACGCCTGGCTTGCACGGCGTGCGGCCGACAACGCGGTGCGGGCGGGCGGCGCTGCGGCCCGCACCTCGCCGAGGTCGGACGTTAGGGCGTGGGACGTACTCGCAGGGCGCGGCGGAGGTCGTCCAGTTGGTCTTCCAGGGGGCGGCGCAGGGCGGGGAGGAGGTCGGGGGTGGTGAGGCAGTCCTCGCCCAGGCGCAGGGTCGTCGCGTCCACCGTCGTCGGGAAGCCGTAGCGGACGATGGCTCCGGCGATGGCGGGGCCTCGGCGGGCGGCGGTGGCGGTGGCGTCGGTGAAGAAGCGCGGGACGTAGTCGGCGAGCAGGTCGTGGTGCTCGGGCTGCCAGAAGCCGGTGGCGGTCGCGGTGACGAGGTACGTGGACAGGGCGGTCTCGCCGAACACCGCGTCCCAGGCGGCCCGTTTGGCGTCCGGGTCGGGCAGCGCGGCGCGGCAGCGGGCGGCGCCCTCCTGGCCGGTGGCGCTGGAGTCGCGGGCGAGTTCGGCGTCGATGTCGGCGGGGCCCACGGCGCCGAGGACGGCGAGTCGGCCGAGGATCTGCCAGCGCAGTTCGGGATCGAGGGCGGGGCCGCCGGGGACGGTGTCGCCCTCCAGCCAGTCGGTCAGCTCGGCGGGGGCGGTGGCGCTGGCGATGTACGTGCGTACGGCGGAGAGCCGCAGCCCGGGACCGGAGCCGTCCTCCGTGCGGCGCAGCAGGTCGCGGCAGGTGGCGGCGATGGTGTTGAGGGCGGCGGGGCGCTGCTCCGCCGGAAGGTAGCGGTCGGCGATCTGGGTGCGGGCGAAGGCGAGGACGCCCTGGACGATCGCTATGTCGGTCTCGTGCGGGAGGTGGGTGCGGGCGGCGTCGAGGTAGTCGGTGCCGGGGAGTTCGCCGTCGCGCACCATGTCGCGGGCGGCGTTCCAGACGGTGGCGCGGCTGACGGCGTCGGGGAGGCCGGAGAGGGCGCGTACGGCGGCGCTCCAGGAGGCGGGGTCCAGCCGGACCTTGGCATAGGTCAGGTCGCCGTCGTTGAGGAGGAGCAGGGCGGGGCGGGGGCCGGTGAAGGAGAGGGTGAGGGCGGGTTCGGCGCCGCTCAGCTCGGCTTCGACGCGGTCGCGCAGCACGAGGTGGTGCGGGGCGGCCGGTGCGTGGTCGTAGAGGCCGACAGCGATGCGGTGCGGGCGCCGGGGGGCCGGGTTCCGGCCGTCGTGGCCGCCGTCGTGGCGGATCTCGGCGCTCCACCGGTCGCCGTCGGTGGTGATGGCGGGGGTGAGGGTGTCGACTCCGGTGGTGCGCAGCCAGGCGTCGGCCCAGGCGTGGACGTCGCGGTCGGTGGAGCGGGCGAGGGAGTCGAGGAAGTCGGCGAGGGTGGCGTTGCCGAAGCGGTGCCGGGTGAAGTGCTCGTTGATGCCGCTGAGGAAGTCCTTCTCGCCCAGCCAGGTGACGAGCTGGCGCAGCGCGGAGGCGCCCTTGGCGTAGGAGATGCCGTCGAAGTTGAGGCGGGCGGCGGCGGTGTCGGGGACGAGTTCGGGCGCGGGGGCGACGGGGTGGGTGGAGGGGCGCTGGTCGGCGTCGTAGCCCCAGGTCTTGCGGCGGACGCCGAAGTCGGCCCAGGTGTCGGTGTAGCGGGTGGCTTCGGTGAGGATCTGGAAGCCCATGTACTCGGCGAAGGACTCGTTGAGCCAGATGTCGTCCCACCACCGCATGGTGACGAGGTCGCCGAACCACATGTGCGCCATCTCGTGGGCGATGACCATGGCGCGGGTCTGGCGCTCGGCGTCGGTGACGGCGGAGCGGTAGACGAACTCGTCGCGGAAGGTGACGAGGCCGGGGTTCTCCATGGCGCCGGAGTTGAACTCGGGGACGAACGCCTGGTCGTAGGAGTCGAAGGGGTACGGCTCGTCGAAGATCTCGTGGTAGCGGTCGAAGCACCGCCGGGTGATGTCGAAGAGTTCGTCGGCGTCGGCTTCGAGGTGCGGCGCGAGCGAGCGGCGGACGTGCAGTCCGAACGGGATGCCCGCGTGCTCGGTGTGCACGGAGTGGTACGGGCCCGCGGCCACCGCGAACAGATAGGTGCTGATGGGCTGCGTGGAGGCGAGCGTCCAGCGGCCGTCGGCGGGGTCGCCGTCGCGGGTGGCGATGCCGTTGCCGAGGACGGTCCACCGGGGCGGGGCGGTGACGCGGACGTCGAAGGCGGCCTTGAGGTCGGGCTGGTCGAAGGCCGCGAAGACGCGGGGCGCGTCGGACATGCAGCACATGGTGTAGAGGTACGTCTCACCGTCGGCGGGGTCGGTGAAACGGTGCATGCCTTCGCCGGTCCGCGAGTACGCCATGTCCGTCTCGACGCGCAGCTCGTGCTCGCCCTCGGCGAGGCCGGTGAGCGGGAGCCGTCCTTCGGCGATGATCTCGGCGGGGTCGAGCGCGAGGTCGTGTCCGTCGAGCACCGCCCGGTGCAGGGCGGCGGGGTTCAGCTCCACGAAGGTATCCGCCCCGGCCTCGCGGGCGCTGAAACGGATGGTCGTGGTGGAGCCGAAGCGTGCGTCGCCGCGGGTCAGGTCGAGGTCGACCGTGTAGCGGTGGACCTCGATGAGGCGGGCTCGGATCTGCGCTTCCTCGCGCGTCAGTACGGACATGGGGACATGCTGCCCTACGCGCCATGGGCGGGGCACCGCGCGAGGTGAACGAAGGGGCGCACCACCGGTGGTGCGCCCCTCACCTGCGCCCGGCGGGTCGGCTCAGGAGCGCGCGATCGTCTCGTGGTGCCGGATGACCTCGGCGATGATGAAGTTGAGTAGCTTCTCGGCGAAAGCGGGGTCGAGTTTGGCGTTTTCCGCCAGTTCGCGCAGCCGGGTGATCTGCCGGGACTCGCGGGCGGGGTCGGCCGGGGGGAGCTTGTGGGCGGCCTTGAGGTGGCCGACCTGCTGGGTGCACTTGAAGCGCTCGGCGAGCATATGGACGACCGCCGCGTCGATGTTGTCGATGCTGTCGCGCAGCCGGGCCAGCTCGGCGCGTACGGCGTCCTCGGCCTCGTCGGCGGTGCTGGTCTGGTTCGGCTGGCCGGGGCGGTCGGCGGGGTCGGTGTCGCTGTGCGTCATGGCCCCCGACCCTATGCCAGCGGGCCATCCGCCCATGCTCCGGGACCGCCCCGCCCCCGGTGGGGGGTTATGAAGGGGACGGGGCGGTCTCCCGGGGAGGGCCGCCCCCGGTAGCGGCGCCTCCACCGTGGAGGAGCCGTAAACGCGAGACGAGGTTCCCTTTGACCCCGGGATTTTCCCCACCACCCGCAGGGGTCGGTCATAGGGGGTGTCTTCCGGATCAGGCCGGATCAGCGAGCGGCGTCTGGTGCGGTAGCTCGCAACCCGCGTGAGGAG
>NZ_JBHWJI010000038.1:84338-94621 GCF_042731515.1 Streptomyces sp. NPDC059850 | reverse complement strand
GGGGGCGGGGGGGCCCCCCCCACACCGCCGGGCGCCCCCTCACCTTCCGCGCCCCTTGCGGCGGATCTTGATGGCGCGCACACCCGTCACCCCTCTTTCCTCGTGGCATAGGTGGCCAGCGGCTCGCCCAGCACTCCCCGGTACGCGTCCAGCAGACCGGTCACGGCCTCGGCGATCGCGTCGGGTCGCTCCCCCGCCTCGGTCCGCCTGCCGATCTCGGCGAAGACCAGCGCGTGGAACGCCCCGAGCTGCGTGGCCACCACCCGGGGCAGCGGATCGTCCGGCGCGGCGCCGGTCTCCTCGGCCAGTACGGCGGCCAGCGCGTCGGTCATCTCCCGGCCGAGGTCCTCCAGCCGGGCGATGAGCGTGGGCGCGGCCCGCATCATCGCGAAGACCCGCCCGAAGCCCTCGGTCAGCCCGAGCGAGCGGTCCCGCCGCCGCACCTCGTCGCGCAGCCGCGCCAGCACCGCGTCGGCCGCCGACTGCCCGGGGGCGCGGTCCCGTACGAGGTCGGCGAGCCGCCGCGAGGACGCCTGGTCCGGCGGCAGCACCAGGTCCTCCTTCGACTCGAAGTAGTTGTAGAGGGTGTTGACCGACACCTCCGCCGCCGCCGCGACCTCGGCGATCGTGACGCGGTCGAAGCCCCGCTCCACGAACAGCTCGATCGCGACCCGGTTGATGCGCTGCCGCGTCTCCCGCTTCTTGCGCTCCCGTAGCCCTTCTGCCATGCCCCGAAGTCTAACCTCACTGCAAACTTGAAATGCATTGCAGTTTTGCAGCGGACTATGTTTTTATCGCAGCCATGTCCACACCCCTCACCCCTCCCCCGGCCATCCGCACCCGGGGCCTCACCCGGACGTTCCGGGTCCCGGCGGGCCCGGTGCACGCCGTCCGTGGCATCGACCTGACCGTCGACCGCGGCGAAATCCTCGGCTTTCTCGGCCCCAACGGCGCGGGCAAGACCACGACCCTGCGCATGCTCACCACCCTGCTGCCGCCCAGCGGCGGCGAGGCGTCGGTCGCCGGGCACGACCTGCGGCGCGACCCGGCGGGGGTGCGCCGCAGGATCGGTTACGTGGCCCAGTCCGGCGGCCTCGACCCCGCCTGCGCCGTACGCGAGGAACTGGTCACCCAGGGACGGCTGCACCGGCTGCCCAGGGCGGAGGCGCGCGAGCGCGCCGGGGAACTCGCCCGGGACCTCGGCCTCACGGCCCTGCTGGACCGCCCCACCGGCGCGCTCTCCGGCGGTCAGCGCCGCCGGGTGGAGATCGCGCTCGGCCTGATCAACCGGCCCGAGGTGGTCTTCCTCGACGAACCGACCACCGGGCTCGACCCCGGCAGCCGCGCCGAACTGTGGGACCTGGTCCGGCACATCCGCGCCGAGCACGGCACCACGGTCTTCCTGACCACCCACTATCTGGACGAGGCCGACGCGCTCGCCGACCGGATCGTGGTCGTGGACGCCGGGGTGATCGTCGCCGAGGGCACCCCGGCCGACCTCAAGGCCCGCCACGCGGGCGATCCCACCGCCAGCCTCCAGGACGCGTTCCTGGCCATCACCGGCCGGTCCGCGGCGACCGACGCCCCTCTCTCCATCTGACCTCCATCTGACCTCCTTCTGACCTTCGACACCTACGAGGCACTGCCATGACCCTGCTCGCCGACACCGGCGTCGTCTTCGGCCGCTACCTGCGGGCCACCCTGCGCTCGAAGATCAATCTCTTCTTCGGCATGCTCCAACCGCTGCTCTTCCTGGCGCTCTTCGGACCGCTGCTGACCAAACTGAGCCTGGGCGTGAGCGGTTCGTCCTGGCAGACCCTGGTCCCCGGGGTGCTCGTCCAGCTCGCCCTGCTCGGTGGCTCGTACGTGGGGCTCGGCCTGCTGATGGACCGCAACCTCGGTGTCATCGACCGGATGCGGGTCACCCCGGTGAGCCCGCCGGCCCTGCTGCTCGGCCGGGTGCTGCGCGATGTCGTCCAGCTGGTGGCCCAGTCGGTGCTGCTCGTCCTCCTCGGGCTGACCTTCGGGCTGCGCGCGCCGCTCGCCGGAATCCTGCTCGGGCTGCTGTTCGTCGCCGTACTGTCGGCGGCGCTGGCCGCCCTCTCGTACGGGCTGGCCATGCGCGTACGGACCACACCCGAGTTCGCCGCCATCGCCAACACGGCGGGCATGCCGCTGATGCTGCTGTCCGGGCTGCTGCTGCCGATGTCCCTCGCCCCCGGCTGGCTGGACGGCGCCTCGCACGCCGTGCCGTTCCGCTACACGGTCGACGCCGTGCGCCAGGCGTACCTGGGCCACTACGCGGACGGCACCGTCGCCCTCGGCGCCGTGGTCACCCTGGCCCTGGCCGCCGTGTGCCTCGCCGCCGGGGCCCGGCTCTTCCGGCGGGCGAAAGGGTGAGTGCGGAACGCGGGGGGCGCTTTGAGCAGCGACATGAGCATGCCGTACATTCCGACACCCGCTACTACCGTTCCTAGAGACTGAGCGGGAGTGAGTCCTGGTGCCAGAACTCGTGCTCAGCCGTGCGCCCCGAACGGTTGTGGGCGCACTGGTCCCCCGCTTTCGCTCTGCATCCGGCGTCTACGGATCGTGTCCGTGGTCCGGGAATGCGGGGGCGGGTTTCCTCACGCCCCGGGGTGTCCGGTGCGGCCTGGACGGTCCGATGCCCCGCACCATCGCTCTGGTCGTGCGGGGGCGGTGCCGTCCGTCGCCGGATCGGGTGCCCCAGGGCGCGCCTTCCGATCGCCACCGCTGCCGCATGGTGGCGAGTGGTCCTTCTGTTCTTGCTGGTGAGGGGCTTTTGCCAGTGCTGGGCGCCCCATCGGCTGGTGTACGCGGGATCCACAGCCACGACGGCGATGCCGAGCTCGGCGGCCATCGATACCAGTCGAGCCCGCAGCTTGGCGGTGGGCATGCCGGAGATCAGTTTGCGGAACCGCTTCCGCCGCCCGTGCTTCTCCCGGGTGGCGTCCGCCTGGAAGTCCAAATCCTCAATCGCGATGGCCACCCCGTAGCGTTTGGCCCAGTGCAGGAGGCTGATGAGAGCATGCCGCACTTGCGCGTCCCGGTGCGGTGCGCTGCCGGACAGGTCGTAGTCGAACCTGCGCGGTTCACCGACAGGGTTGCCGTGGGTGTCCAGGCGCCAGGCGGCTAGGTGGTCGGCATTGGTGTCGACGCCGATCAGCCCGCCGGACCTGACCGCCTCCAACGGCACCGTCCTCACCGGCGGGATCTGCCAGGAGGCGGTCAGGTACCAGCGGTCACGCTCCACGTCGTAGTGGATGCGATAGGCCACCGCGCGATTGGCCGTAATGCGGTCGGCCCACTGCTCGCCCCGGTGCCGGAAGCCGACCCGGCACGCCAGCAGATACCGACCATGGGGCGCGTTCGCCAGCCCCGCCAGCGGCCCCGGAAGCTTGACGCTCACCTCACCATCCGGGCTGACGCGGATCGTCTCGTTCCCGTACCGCTTCCCCGACTCGCCATCCGCCTGGAGGAACCAGCGCTCAGCCTCCCACCGCACCCGCCACTGCGCCTCGGTCAACCGGGCAACTTCGAGGTGGTGCCGGGTGCGCAGCAGCTTCCTGCCACCGCGAACCACACGCACCCGTGCGGCCTCACGGTCGGCCCGCTCCCGCTCCAGCTGATCCTGAAGCAGGCACAGACGACGGGACTTGGCAAACCACTCCCGCCGGGAACGGTAACCACCCGGCAAGCCCCGAGAGCCCTTCGCCCCAACCGGCAGCGAGAGCCGCTGCGTGATCGTACGGACACCGGCCTCAAGGGACTGGATAAACGCGAGCTGACCACGCCGGGCCAGCCCCCACTGATCATGCGTGACCTTGGTGATACTGCCCGCCCACCGAGAGGAAGACTGACCGGTCAACACCCGCTTCCGCCGCGCCCACCGGTCACTGTCATGATCCAGCCCGGCCGCGCAGCGGGCCTTCCAATCCCGGGAAGCCAGAGAGCCCAGCCAGCCACCGACCAGACGCAGGACCATCTCGTCCTGACCAGTCAGGCCCTTGAGTCCGGCGCGGACGGCCATCCCGGACGGGCCGGGCACCACGAACGGCGCCGCCACCTCACGCAACCCGCCCATCCCCCACCCTCCATACGGCCCGAAGATCCCCCCGTCACAACACCCAACGAACACCCGTCGCAAAGGTCACGCATGCGACTCAAGAACTCCCGTTCCCGTTTGCGGGCGTTGAGCCGGTAGAAGGTGGCGTGACGGGCTGGGCTGGGCACGCCGAGGTCGACCAGTTAGGGTCGGCCGTCGACCGTGGATCTTGTTCGCGACGATGGCTATGCCAGGGCCGGTGTGGCAAACCAGCGGCGCCCGGTGACCGCGACCTCGACGGTGATGCCGCTCAAGGCTTGGAAGTGGGGCATGATCGAGCGTTCCCTACGCGAGGAGTCTTCTCGATCAGGAGGGGTAAACACGCGTTGATCCAACCGTTTACGGCCAGGAGAGACACGTGCCCAGATCGCTCGTCACCGGTATCGCCGCCACCGCCGCCGCGACCCTCCTGCTCACCGGCTCCGGGGCGGTGAGTGGCAGCGCCACCGCCACATCGCCTCGTGAGCCCCGCGCCACCAGCGTTCATCAGGTCCGCATTCAGGACGAGTTCGACTCGCTCGGGCCCGAGGTGCGGGCGATGAAGCTGGATTCGGGGCGCACCGCGCACTACATCGACGAGGGGCCCCGGGACGGGAAGCCGGTGCTCTACATCGGGGGCACGGGAACCAGCGCGCGGGCGGCGGGTATGACGGACTTTCTGCGCAGCACGCGGGAATCCCTCGGGCTGCGGCTGATATCCGTCGAGCGCAACGGCTTCGGGGACACGGAGTTCGACAAGGGCCTGGGGAAGGCCGACTTCGTGAAGGACGCGCTGCAGGTGCTGGACCGCGCCGGGGTACGCAAGGTCAGCGTGATCGCCATTTCGGGTGGCGGGCCCTACGCCGCCGAGCTGGCTTCCCTCGCGCCCGACCGCGTTCAGTCGCTGCATCTGGCCGCCGCGCTGCCACCGTACGGGGCCAAGCCGTCCTACTGCTCGATGTCCGACGAGGAGCTGGGCAGGTCGCTGGAGAAGCAGATCGCCGATCCGCGTATCTGGTGGGCGCTTCCGGAGGACAGTCCGACCAAGCGGGTGCGCGGGTTCGCCGACACCGCGTACGAGGACGGGGCCCGCACCTACAACCAGCGCGGGCAGAAAGCCGACC
This sequence comes from Streptomyces sp. NPDC059850, assembly GCF_042731515.1. Classification (NCBI taxonomy): domain Bacteria; kingdom Bacillati; phylum Actinomycetota; class Actinomycetes; order Kitasatosporales; family Streptomycetaceae; genus Streptomyces; species Streptomyces sp. NPDC059850. The sequence goes on along the minus strand of NZ_JBHWJI010000038.1, from coordinate 89,395 downwards.
CCGCGCCGCAGGTGCACGAGCAGAAGCTGTACTGCGAGCGGCCCGGACCGGATCTGTCGAAGCTGAAGGCGCCCGTCATCGTCTACAGCGGGAAGAAGGACACGACCGTGCCGCCGAGCATGACCGGGACCTGGAAGGAGCATCTGCCCGGCGATCCGGCCGTGCGCAGCTATGCCGACTCGGGGCATGACGTGCAGTACCGGCACTGGGACCAGATCCTCGTCGACCTGGCCGGGTACCCGGACCGCACCGTCGTCTGCTACCGGGGGCACAGCGCCATGCCACCGGCCGAGGTCGCCGATCCGCTGGTGGAGAAGGGGCGTGCCACGCTCGGCAGCTGCGCCTGGCAGAAGTCCGGCTGATCAGGTCAGGGGCGGGGGACGTTGCGGAGGTTGGAGCGGGCCATCTGGACCATTCTGCCGACGCCGCCGTCCAGCACCATCTTGCTGGCCGACAGCGCGAACCCCGTCACCATCTCGGCCCTGATCTTCGGTGGGATGGACAGCGCGTTGGGGTCGGTGACGATGTCGACCAGGGCGGGGCCCTTGTGGTGGAGGGCGGTGCGCAGCGCGGAGCGCAGATGCTTGGGCTTCTCGACGCGTTCGGCGTAGGCCCCGGCGGCGCGGGCGAGCTGGGCGAAGTTGGGGTTGTGGTTGCCGGTGCCGTACGCGGGCAGGCCCGAGACCAGCATCTCCAGTTCGACCATGCCGAGGGAGGAGTTGTTGAACAGGATGACCTTCACCGGCAGGTCGTACTGGACGAGGGTGAGGAAGTCGCCCATCAGCATCGTGAACCCGCCGTCGCCGGACATCGAGATGACCTGGCGGCGGCGGTCGAGGAACTGGGCGCCGATGGCCTGCGGGAGTGCGTTGGCCATCGAGCCGTGGGTGAAGGAACCGATCACCCGGCGGCGGCCGTTGGGGGTGAGATAGCGGGCCGCCCATACGTTGTTCATCCCGGTGTCCACGGTGAAGATCGCGTCCTCGGCGGCCTCCTCGTCCAGGATCGAGGCCACGTACTCCGGGTGGATCGGAACATGCTTCTCCACCTTGCGGGTGTACGCCTTGACCACGCCCTCCAGCGCCTCCGCGTGCTTCTTCAGCATCCGGTCCAGGAACCGGCGGTCGGTCTTGGGGCGCACCTTCGGGGTCAGACAGCGCAGCGTCTCGCGGACGTCGCCCCAGACGGCCAGGTCGAGCTTGGAGCGGCGGCCCAGATGCTCGGGGCGGACGTCGACCTGGACGGTGCGGACGTTGTCGGGGAGGAAGGCGTTGTAGGGGAAGTCGGTGCCGAGGAGGATCAGCAGGTCGCATTCGTTCGTCGCCTCGTACGCGGCGCCGTAGCCGAGCAGTCCGCTCATTCCGACGTCGTACGGGTTGTCGTACTGAATGTGCTCCTTGCCCCGCAGCGCGTGCCCCACCGGTGCCTTCACCCGCTCGGCGAAGGCCATCACCTCCGCGTGCGCCCCGGCGGTGCCGCTGCCGCAGAAGAGCGTCACCCGGTTCGCCTCGTCCACCATGCGCGCGAGGGTGTCGATCTCGGTGTCGCCGGGGCGCACGGTGGGGCGTGAGGTCACCAGCGCGTGCTCCTCGGCGCGCTCGGGCGCCGGGCGCGCCGCGATGTCGCCGGGGAGCGAAACGACGCTGACGCCCCGGCGGCCGACCGCGTGCTGGATCGCGGTCTGCAGCACGCGCGGCATCTGCTGCGGGCTGGAGATCAGCTCGCTGTAGTGGCTGCACTCGCGGAACAGCTGGTCGGGATGGGTTTCCTGGAAGTAGCCGGTGCCGATCTCGCTGCTGGGGATGTGCGAGGCGAGGGCGAGGACCGGGGCCATGGAGCGGTGGGCGTCGTACAGCCCGTTGATCAGGTGCAGATTGCCGGGCCCGCAGGAGCCCGCGCACCCGGCGAGCTTGCCCGTGAGTTGCGCCTCGGCGCCCGCGGCGAACGCGGCGCTCTCCTCGTGGCGGACCTGGATCCAGTCGATGGCGGAGTTGCGGCGGATCGCGTCCACGACGGGGTTGAGGCTGTCGCCGACCACCCCGTACAGCCGCCGCACCCCGGCGCGGGCCAGGATGTCCACGAATTGCTCGGCCACGGTCTGCTTGCCCATCGCGGCGCCTTTCGTTCCTTATCGTCCCTGTCGTCCCGGGTTGCCGTGTTCCCTCACGGACCATCAACCCATGGACGGGACGCTCACGCCTCCCAGACGGCGGCCGCCGTACGGTCGTCGGCGTACCCCTTGACCCCCACCTGGGCATCGGCGAGGAACCCGGCGAGGCCCGGCGGCTCGGCCCCAGCCCAGCGTTCGGCCAAGTGCGCGGCGAGCGCGGGCTCGGCGCGCAGCGGCTCGGCGAGGCCGGTGCCGCAGAGCAGCAGGGTGTCACCCGGTTGGGCGACGGAGGCACGGAAGCGGAAGGCGCCGGTGGGCTCGGGGCCGGGCTCGGTCTGCGGGACACCGTCCGGGACGGCTTCCCATTCGGCGGGCAGTTCCGGGGCTGACGGGCGCCCGTCGCCGAAGGCGAGCACGGGCCCGCCGACGGTGTCGCCCTCCCTCGGGTCCGGTTCCAGGTCCTGCCAGGCGCCGTCGCGCAGCCGGAACAGCCCGCCGTCACCGGCCCCGAAGAACACCCGCACCCGGCAGCCCGGGTGGGCGGGCAGCAGCAGACAGCGCACCGGGGCGGTGTACGCGGCGGGGTCGAGGCCGAGTTCGGCCGCGCGGGTGCGCAGCCGCCCGTAGCCCCGGTCGGTGAGCCGGTGCAGCCCGGACTTGAGCGCGCCCCGCCGGGCGGCGTGGATGTCCTGCGCGAGCCGCGCGTGGCTGCGGCCGATGGCCGCGCCGATCCAGCCGCACAGCTCCCGCGCGGCCTCCGGCGACGCCCCGCCCGCCACGGCGACCAGGACCAGGGCGCCGTTCCCGGTCCCGAACCGGGCCGTGAGCAGCGTGTCCCGCCGGGGCTCGCCCCCGGAGCGCGCCGCGTCGCCGCGCAGCGATACGGCGCGCAGGGTGAACGTCCCGTAGCGGGCGCCGTCGAGCACGGTGTCGGGCACCGTGCTGGACGGCTCTTCCGGGTCGGCGACGGGCAACGTGGTCGGCTCGGCCTCGTAGACGGGCGGCCCGTCGCCCACGAACGCGGCCCCGGCAGCCCGCCAGGGCCGCCGGGGCGTGGGGGCGGACGGGGACCCGCTCCCGGGAGATCGCCACCCCTGCGGACCACCTCCCGCGCCCCCGCCCGACCCCGGCGCGGAGGCGGATGGGGACGGCCCGTCGCCGCCCGCCCCGCCCTCCGGCCCCGGCGCGACGCCACCCGGCTCACGCTCCGACGAGCCCCAGGGCGCCCCTGCGGCGGGCATCTGCTCCCCACCGGTCGGCCGTCTGCCGCCGAGCGTGCGGGTCGCGGAGTCGAAGCGGTCGTCCACCGAATCGGCCGCCGCGGCGGGTCCGGCATCGGCCCGGGCCGGGTCGTACAACTCCCCCCACCAGTCGTTTTCCTGACGGCGTCGGTCGTCCCCCTGCTGGCTCATCCCCATATTGTCCACAGCGGAGCTTCACGGGAACACCACGCGATTCCCCCGGGGCCCCGGACGTCCCCGCCCCGGAGCGGGCGCACACCGCCCGTCGCGGCACGCGTCGCGGGGTCTTGGGGCAGAGCCCCGAGTGTCGGGAAGGGGCGGGCCAGGGGAAAGCCCCCGGCCCACCCCGACGCTACGGGCAGCCCGCCCGTGAACCGGAGCCGCCGCCCCTACCCCCGGTACGCCTCCAGCAGCCGCAGCCATACCTCGCTCACCGTGGGGAACGACGGCACCGCGTGCCACAGGCGCTCGATCGGCACCTCACCGGCCACCGCCACCGTCGCCGAGTGCAGCAGCTCCCCCACGCCCGGGCCCACGAACGTCACGCCGATCAGATGGCCCCGGTCCAGGTCGACGACCATGCGGGCGCGGCCGCGGTAGCCGTCCGCGTACAGGGCGGCGCCGGTGAGCTGGCCGAGGTCGTAGTCGACGACCCGGATGCTGCGGCCAGCGGCCTCGGCCTGTTCGGCGGTCAGTCCGACCGCGCCGACCTCCGGGTCGGTGAAGACGACCTGCGGCACCGCCCCGTGGTCCGCGGTGGCCGCGTGGGCGCCCCAGCGGTCGGTCTCCAGGAGGGGTACGCCCTGGGCGCGGGCGGCGATGGCCGCGCCCGCGATCCGCGCCTGGTATTTGCCCTGGTGGGTGAGGAGCGCGCGGTGGTTGACGTCGCCCGCCGCGTACAGCCAGCCACCCGGCACGTCCCGCACCCGGAGGGTGTCGTCCACGTCCAGCCAGCCGCCGGGCGTGAGCCCGACCGTCTCCAGGCCGAGGCCATCGGTACGCGGCGCGCGCCCGGTGGCGAACAGCACCTCGTCGGCCTCGACGGTCTCCCCGCCGTCCAGCGTCAGCGTCACCGCGCCGTCCGCGCCATCGCGCCGTACGGCCGTCACGGACGTCCCCGTACGGATCTTCACCCCCGCCTCCGCGAGCGACTCCGCCACCAGCTCGCCCGCGAACGCCTCCATCCGCTCCAGCATCCCCGAGCCACGGATCAGCATGGTCACCTCGGAGCCGAGGGCGTTCCACGCGGTGGCCATCTCGACGGCCACCACCCCGCCGCCCACCACGGCCAGCCGCCGGGGCACCGTGGACGAGCTGGTCGCCTCCCGGCTGGTCCACGGGCGGGCCTCCGCGAGGCCGGGCAGATCCGGCAGCGCGGCCCGGCTGCCGGTGCAGATGGCCACGGCGTGCCGGGCGGTCAGGAAGCGCTCCTGCCCGTCCGGCTGGGTGACCGCGATACGGCGCGGCTCGACGAGCCGCCCGTAGCCACGGACCAGGTCGATGCCCGCCGAGTCGAGCCAGCCGACCGCGCCGTCGTCCTTCCAGTTCGAGACGAACGCGTCCCGGTGGGCCAGCACGGCACCCGCGTCCAGCGGCGCGGCCGACGCCTGCCGCGCCCCGGGCGTACGCCGCGCCTCGGCGCGCGCGATGACCGAACGCAGCAACGCCTTGCTGGGGACGCAGGCCCAGTACGAGCACTCGCCGCC
>NZ_JBHWJI010000038.1:0-84328 GCF_042731515.1 Streptomyces sp. NPDC059850 | reverse complement strand
CGATGACGCCGCCCCGCGGCCCGGCGTAGGCCCTACCGCAGCACCCCCTTGGGGGGGACGCCGCCCCTGAACCCGCACCCGCCGCCGCCCCCCCGGCTCTCCACGATCGCCGTGGAGAGCCCGGCCGCACGGGCCCGGTCGGCCAGGTTCTCCCCGACCGGGCCCGCACCCAGGACAACGACGTCGTACTCATCCGTACCGGAATTCATCGCGACCCGCTCTCTGCCGACAGCCGCCTACCGACCGCCGACGCTGTGCCCGACGTGGGATGAAGCTCCCCCCATCCTCCCGTCGAGCCCCCACCAACGGCCACCGGAACGATCCCTTCCTCAGGCGTCCGCCCGGGTGAGGGTGAGGTGGAGGGCGAAGACGCCGAGGGCTTCCTTCTCGGGCGGGTAGATGTCGCGGATCGCGGCGACGAGCTCGTCGTGGCTCATGCCCGGTTCGCCGATCGCGGCCGGGTCTTCGGCGTCCAGCATCGCGGTGAAGGACGCGTACTCCTTCACCGCGGTGACGCGGGTTTCCAGGGACTCCTCCCCACAGCTGATCCGGAGGGTGTCGCCAGCGTTGATCTTGCGGATTTTGGGATAGCCGACCCGGACCTCGATGGATTTCGCACCGCTGGCGATCAGGTCGAAGTACGGCTTGCGGATATGGAGAGAGTGCTCGGCAGGCTGCTGGGCGCCGGTCACGTCATGCCTCCTTCTGGTTCAGGCTCCGGGGGCTGCGAACAGGCCACACCTGGGCGGCCAGCCGTTCGCGAAGGCCCTCCACGGCCGCCTGGCGGGGATAGCGACGGGCAAGGAACGCGGTGAGATCACCGGCCCGGTGGCGGACGGAGTCCACGACGCGAGCGGAGTCGAGGGCCTGATGCCCCAGCGCGACGGCGTCGTCGGGGTCTCCGAGCTGGGCATGGGCAAGGGCCAGGTCGATCCGGGCGATGGCCTCCCGGCTCGGTGAGCGGGATGCCTCGGGCGCCGATTCATAGGCCGCTAGCGCGTGTTCGGCATGCTGACGGGCCTGTTCCGCCTGGCCGAGCCAGATGAACGAGGTCGCCGGATACGAGGTGAGGGCGTAGTCGGCCAACGGCAGCACATCGATACCGAAACAGCGGGGCGGGCGGGGCGGCAGAAGATGATAGGCGTCCTTGGCGGCCCGGAAGGCGGTGGTGAAACCGTCCGCGTCACCATCAGCAGCGGCAGCGCGGGCGGCCTGGGCGTGCAGCCGCACGGTCAGCGGATGGGTGGCCGGGGCCTCGGTGAGGCCCTTGAGAGCCGCGTCGCGGGCCTTCTCGGGCCGGTGTTCGTACAGGTTGATGGAGGCGGCGGCGTCCATCGCCCACGCGCACAGCTCACCGTGTCCGGCCTGTCGACCGTGGACGAACGCGTCGGTGGCGAACGCCAGACCGGTGCGGGCGTCCCCGAGGTCATGGGCGAGCCAGGCCAAGAGCTCCGACAGCCACCCGGCGAACGCCAGCAGTTCGCGTTCCTGACGGTGGGTGTGTGGGGCCTTGAGGAGGGCGTCGACCTTGCGCCGGTAGTCCAGCGCCCCGTCGAAGACGGCCCTGGGCGGTTTGATCGAGTACGCGTGGTTGAACTCGCCGACCGCCAGATCGAGGTGGTCCAGGGTTCCCGAGCCGAGCGAGGACGCCTCGGCCTGCTGGGTGAACTCCATGGCCTCGGCGGCGGCCTGTTCGAGGATCTGTGCTGCGGCAGCCGGGGACGCCATGGCCAATCCGGCGAGTTTCACTGCATCGCGACGCTTCGTTGCCTCCACCTCCGTGCAGGTACGCGAGCCCTCACCTGCTCGGGCTGCCTCCCCTGCGGGAAGTGTTCCATCCGGGCTGTCCCCGTTCATCCAAGGCGGAGGAATCTCGTCGCTGCGCCCGTTCAAAGCCTGCTGATCACCGAAGCAGCCGACAGCTGAGCAGCCTGCCTGCTAGGGCTGGGGTTTCCGGGCCACACTGGCCCGGAAACCCCCACCCCACCACCGCCGCGCGGCGTTACGGCTTGCGCTGGGGGCCGCGCTTGCGCTCGATCATGTGGCGGCCCAGGGCCTGGCGCTGCTTCCATTCGCGGCGCATCTCGGACCGCAGGCGGGCGTCGGTGCGGGCCGCGAGGTAGGCGTTCTCGCGGAGCAGCTTGCGGTAGCTGTCCAGCCGCCGGGGCGGCAGCGCGCCGTCCTCGACGGCGGCGAGCACCGCGCACCCCGGTTCGGCCTCGTGCGCGCAGTCGTGGAAGCGGCAGTCCTCGGCGTACGCCTCGATCTCGGCGAACGCCTGCGACACCCCGCCCTCCGCGTCCCACAGCCCGACCCCGCGCAGCCCGGGGGTGTCGATGAGCGCGCCGCCCGAGGGGAGGGGCAGCAGGTTGCGGGTGGTCGTGGTGTGGCGGCCCTTGCCGTCGCTGTCGCGGATGGCGCGTACGTCCTGGACGTCCTCGCCCGCCAGGGCGTTGGCCAGGGTGGACTTGCCCGCGCCCGACTGGCCGAGGAGGACGGCGGTCCCGGCCGCGAGCAGCGCGCCGAGCACGTCCATCCCGTCCCCGGTGGTGGCGCTCACCGTCAGTACCTCGACCCCGGGCGCGGCGGTCCGGGTGTCGGTGACGAGATGCGCCAGGGTGCCCGGATCGGTCACGAGGTCCGCCTTGGTGAGGACCACCACCGGCTGTGCCCCGCTCTCCCAGGCGAGCGCCACGAACCGCTCCACCCGCCCGAGGTCCAGCTCGGCGGCGAGCGATACGGCGATCACGGCGTGGTCGGCGTTGGCGGCCAGCACCTGGCCGTCGGAGCGCTTGGAGGAGGTCGACCGGACCACCTGCGTACGGCGCGGCAGCAGCGCCCGTACGTAACGCGGCTCGCCCACGTCCGCGCCGTCCACGGCGGCCCAGTCGCCGGTGCACACGACCTTCATCGGGTCACGCGGAACGACGAACTCCGTGTCGGCGCGGACGGTGCCGCCGGGCGTCACCACATCGCACAGGCCACGGTCCACCCGCACCACCCGGCCGGGGATCAGCCCCTGCCGGGCGTACGGGGCGAACTCGGCCTCCCAGCGGTGGTCCCAGCCGTAGGCGTCGAAAAGTGCATTGCTCAAGCTCAAGGGAAAGCCCTTCGAAGGGCGGTCCCCGGCGCGAAAGGGACATCGCGAAAACCGCGAAGCGTCAGCCGGAGACCACGGAGGTGAAGTGGATGAACTTCTGGTTGCGGGCAGCGCCCAGCACAGAGACAGCCATCGGTCACACCTCCCGTTTCTCTCGTCCTCACGAGCGTTCTCGACGCGAACGAGGAGACCGTACCCCTATCCGGGGACGCGGCTCCACCGATTTTCCTCGTACGCGTAACCGGGCAGCGTGAGCGCGGAGTTGGCGATCCGGGCCTTGCGCCTGGCCAGGCCGGACAGCCCCGTACGCGCCAGCAGCGGCGCCGCGCGCAGCGCCTGGTTCCGCAGCCACAGGCCGCGGGCCGTGCGCGGTACGAGGGTGCCGCCTCCGCCGTCGGCGAGCGCCTGGTTCTGGGCGACGAACGCGCGGGTCCCGCGCTCGTAGGCGTCGAACGCGGCGGCGTGGCCGGTACGGGTGGCCAGCTCCCCCGCGAGGACGTACGCGCCGACCAGGGCGATGCTCGATCCCTGCCCCGACAGGAAGGAGGGCGCGTACGCGGCGTCGCCGACGAGCGCGACCCGGCCGTGCGACCACCGGGGCATCCGGATCTGGCTGACGACGTCGAAGAAGAGATCGTCGGCCGTCCGCATGGCCTCGACCATCCGGGGCGTCTCCCACCGGCCGTCGGCGAAGACCGAGGCGACGAGGTCGCGTTGGGCGGCGGGGTCGGTGAAGGCGTCGAAGGGCGGGGTGTCCCGGGTGAAGGTGAGGAACCCGTGCAGCGGGCCGTCGTCGGTGGGCGCGTAGAGGATCGCCGCCCGGCCCGGGGTGTTGCAGGCCACGCCCTCACGCGCGAGCCCGATCCGGTTGGGCATGGTGAACCCGGCGAAGCAGTAGCCGAGGTAGCGGTGGTACCGCTCCTCGGGGCCGAAGACGAGACCTCGGGTGTGCGAGTGCAGTCCGTCCGCGCCGATCACGAGATCGAAGGTGCGCCGCGCCCCACCGCGGAAGGTGACGTCCACGCCGTCGCCCGTCTCGTCGAGCGTGCCGATGGAGTCGCCGAACACGAACTCGACGTCGCCCCGGACCGCGTCGTAGAGCGCCGCGGCCAGTTCCCCGCGCGGCAGTTCCACGTCCCGGCCCTCCACGCCACCGGTCAGCATCTCCGGCTTCAGCGAAGCCACCGTTTTCCCCGCGCCGTTGACGAAGGTGAGGGCGCGGGTGTTGAGATGCGCGGCCCGGATCCGGTCCCACATCCCCATCCGCCGGATCACCCCCAGCGCCGTGCCGCGGATGTCGATGGGGTACCCGCCCCCGCGCACCGCGTCCGCCTTCTCCACGACCGTGACCTCGAAGCCGTACCGGTGAAGCCAGTAGGCCAGGGTGGGGCCCGCGATGCTGGCGCCGGAGATCAGGATCTTCCGCTTCGGTAGTTTCCTCATAGCCGTACCTCCCACGCCAAACTATATACCTAAGTTAGGTAATCAACGCGCATGCATGACGACGACCTGCTCGCAGAGCTGCTCCCCCGGCTGACCCAGCTCAGCAACGTGCTGAACCGCGGCCGCATGTTCGAGCAGGCCGCCACGGCCGCCGGAATCTCGCTTGAGCGACCGGCGGTGGCGGTGCTCAGCATCCTCAAGATGGCCGGTCAGCCCCTGCGGATCGGCGAGATCGCCGACCGCATGCAGGTGGCGGGCCCCCACGCCACACGCCAGGTCCAGGGCCTCGAACAGCGCGGCCTGGTCCACCGCATCGCCGACCCCCACGACCAGCGCGCCCGCCTGATCGACCTCACCCCGGAGGGCGCCTCGACCGCCGACCGCTACATGCGCACCGTGCTCGGCTGGTTCACGGGCGCCCTCGCCCACTGGCCCACCCAGGACCGCCAGGACCTCGGCCGCCTCCTCGGCCGCATGGTCGACGACCTCTCGGCCCACCTGTCCGCCACCGACGACACCCGTGGACAAGCTTGACGCTGCGGCGCGGCGGGCATCGATCGGTCGAGGCTTGCGCGACCGCGGTCGAAGGAGCAGCGCCGAGAATGTCCCCCACCCGACCGGACCGCCCCTGATTCCCCGACATTCCCTCGACGTTTCGAACAGTCATTCCGAACTGCCACGGAGGCATATGACAGAGGCAGTTTGCACGTAACCTCATCACGAGAAGTGCGGAGGGGGACGGGTGCAGGGGCAACCGCGCGGTGACCACAACGAGTTGAGCGGGACGGTGCACGGCCCGGCCGTGCAGGCGGGGGCGGTCTACGGGGGGATTCACATCCGGGCCGGGGACACCGGCGAGGGGCAACGGGCGTACGTACCGTGGCAGTTGCCGCCGTCGGTGCGGATCACCGACCGGACGGCGGAGCTGCGGACGCTGGAGGGGCACCGGGAGCGGGCGGCCGCGGAGGGGTACGGGACGCTGGCGGCGGTCAGCGGGCTGGGCGGGGTCGGGAAGACGGCGGTGGCGCTCGCGTGGCTGCACGGGCTGCGCGAGTGGTTTCCGGACGGGCAGCTCTACGCCCACCTCGGCGCCCAGTCGGCGGCCGGGGCCGTATCGCCCGAGGAGGTGGTGGGGCGGTTTCTGCGGGCGCTGGGGGTGCCGACCGGGCAGATACCCACGGCGCCCGCCGAGCGGGTGGCGCTGTACCGGTCGCTGACCGCGGACCGGCGGCTGGTGGTGCTGCTCGACGACGCCGCGACCGCCGCGCAGGTCCGGCCGCTGCTGCCGGGCGGACCGAACGTGACGGCCGTGACCAGCCGGTGGCGGATGCCGGGGCTGACGGTCGACGGGTGCTACGCGGTGCATCTCGATCCGCTGGCCACGGAGGCGGCGGTCGAGCTGCTGCGGGTCACGCTCGCCGACGACCGGGTGGCCGCGCAGCCCGCCGAGGCGCGGGCCCTGGTCGAGCTGTGCGCCGGGCTGCCGCTCGCGGTGCGGGTGGCCGGGGCCCGGCTCGCGGCGCGGCCGCGACGGCACATCACGACGATGGTGCGCGCCCTGACCGAGGAGCGCGGCCGACTGGAGGCGTTGGCCATCGAAGGGGACCACAACGTACGGGCCGCTCTGGACCTGTCGTACCAGGGGCTGCGGGACGAGGCCGCCCGGCTGTACCGGCGCCTGAGCCTGCATCCGGGCCCCGAGTTCGGGAGCGCGGTGGCGGACGCGGCACTGGGCGGCGGCCGGGACGCGTCCGGGCCGCTGGATCTGCTGTACGACGCGAACCTGCTCATCGACGCCGGGGACGAGCGCTACCGCTTCCACGACCTCGTACGGCTGCACGCCGCCGAGAAGGCGGAGGCAGACGAGACCCCGGAGGAGCGGGCGGCGGCACTGCGCCGCATCGCCCACCACTATCTGGCCACGGCCACCCGCGCCGAGGCGATCGTCGATCCGCAGCATCGGACGCTCGACCGGGATTCCGACGCGACAGATCCCGTCATCGCGGACTTCGGGGAGGGCGGCGACGCCGCGCTCGACTGGCTGGAGAGCGAGCTGCCCAATCTGATGGCGGTGATCCGCATCGCCCGCCCCGCCGGTTTCCCGGCCGTCGCCTGGCAGCTCGCCGACGCCCTGTGGCCGCTGTTCCTGCGCCGGAAGTTCTACGAGGACTGGCGGGCCGCCCACCGCGAAGGGCTGCTCGCGGCGGAGGAGTTGGCGGACCCGGTCGCGCAGTGCCGGATGCTGACCTCCGGCGGGATGGGCGAGCTGGGGATGGGAGACCACGAACGGGCTCTGGAGATGTTCGAGCGCGCGGCGCGGACGTTCCACGCGAGCGGCAACGCGCTCGGCCAGGCCCGTACGCTCAACTACCAGGGCCTGGCCCATCAGCGGCTGGGCCGCCTGGACCGGGCGGCCGAGCTGTTCGCCCGGGCCGCCGCGGAGTTGCCCACGGTCGGCGACGCGCGGGCCGGTGGACTGGCCCGGCTCAACCTCGCCGACATCGCCCTGGAGCGGGAGCGGTGGGAGCAGGCGGTGACGGACGCCGACGCCGCGCACACCACGCTCGACGAGGCGGGCGACGCGTACAACGCCGCCCGCGCGGCCACCCTGCTCGGCCGCGCGCACCTCGGCCGGGACCGGCACGGCCTCGCGGAGGAGTGGCTGTCGGCGGCGCTCGCCACCCTGCGCGGCATGGCCGCGCACTACGAGACGGCGCGCGCCGTGGAGAGCCTGGCCACGCTTGCCGAGCGGCGTGGCCAGACGGGGCTGGCCCGGGAGCGCTACGAGGAGGCGCTGGGCCTCTACTCGGCGGTGGGCCGTTCGAAGTCGGCCCACGCCGAGGCCGTACGCGCCCGGCTCGGGCGTCTGGACACCCCGGAGACCGGCGGGACGGAGGACACGGCAGGCTGACGCCACACCAGCCGCATCGGCGCCGCCCCCAGCTCCTCGGCCGGGAGCCCGGCCACCAGCCAGGTGTGGGCCACCGACGCCCACACCGCCCAGGGCGGCCCGGCCGCCGGGCGCCGGGCGCGCAGCGTCAGCGCGAGCCCGTCCGGGCCCAGCCGCATCCAGAGGCGGTGCCCCCGGTGCACCGCCACCACCAGGGCACCGGAGTGCCGGGCGGCCAGCGCGGCGGTCTGCCGATGCGGCGGCATCCCCGTGTCGACACCCGCCAACAGCACATCCGCCAGCGAGGCCAGCGAGGGCACCGGCGCGGGCAGCAGGACGCGCAGGTGCTCATCCACGGTCCGGCGGACCCGCGGCCCCCGCACACCGCTCCCCGGCCGCAGCAGCACGACGTGGACGCGGCCCGTCGGCACCCCGCACGCGGGCTCGGTCACCACGGCGGTCACCGGAGCCACCGAGGTCACCGGAGACGCCAGCGTCACCGGCGTCATGACACGGCCCCCGGCCGCATGCCGCCCGGCGCGACGCTGCCCGGCTCGTCGTACGGCACCGTGAACGGCAGCCGCGCGGGCTCGGTGGTCGGCCGCCCGGCGGGGGCCCGCAGCCGCAGCTTGCGGTAGAGGAGCGCGCGCATCTTGCGGGCGAACCGGCCCGGTTCCGAGGTGATCCGGGCCGCCACCCGCTGGTGGCGCTGCGCGCGGTACGTCGCCGAGCTGCGCTTGAACTGCTCCCGCAGCGGACGGTCCCCGTGCAACCGGGGCGCGAACGAGCCCAGTTCGGCCAGCGGTGAGCCGGGGTCGACATCGGCGTCGGGCAGGGTGGCCATCAGGACGGGCACCCCGGTCATCGAGCCGTAGAGGGTGACCGAGCCGTGGTCGCCCACGATGTAGTCCGCCGCGACGAGCGCCCCCGTCCAGTCGGCGTAATGGCTGAGCACGGTGAGCCCGGAGCGGCCGAGCCGGGCGAGCCAGCTGCGCACCTGCCACTCGCCGTGGCCGTTCCACACGTGCGGGTGCAGCAGCGCGGCGACCCGGAACTCCTCGCGCGGCAGCTCCTCCACCAGCCGCTCCAGGACCTCAAGTGTGCGTCCCAGCAGGGAGTTCGGCCCCCAGGTGGAGCAGGCGAGCACGAGCCGCTGCCGGGGCCTGGCGCCCAGCGCCTCCCGGTACAGGGCGCGGGCGGGCAGGCTCGCGGTGATGCGGTCGAAGCACGGGTCGCCGACCACCTCCGCGACCGGCAGCGCCTCGGGGCACTCCCGGCCCAGCCGGGCCAGCTCCTCCTGGTGCGCCAGGACAATGGCCTCGGGCACCACGGCCCCGTCCCGGACCAGCCGCTGCCTGCTGAGCCCGTAGACGCTGCGCTGCGCCGCCACCGCGCGCCCCCGCCGCCGTCCGGGCACGATCTTGTTGTGTCCGGCGCCGTGCGGCAGCACGATGACGGGCGCGTGGAGTTCGTGCAGGCCGCCGTGGCCCGCGGCCAGCGCCAGGTCGAACGGCGTCTGCACCGCCTGGCTCCAGGGCAGCACCAGCCCCCGCAGCCCGTCCAGGAACGCGGCGACGCCGTTGCTGAACACATCGGGCGCCGCCGTGAAGAACACCTGTACCCGCACGTCGCCCTCCAGCAGCCGGATGGCGTCCAGCAGCCGCTGTCCTGCGGTCACCGTGTGCACCACGGCCAGGACCCTCCGGCGTATCTCCCGGGTGGCCCAGTACTCGACGTCCGGACGCACCGGCACATGGCGTGGGTGAGCTTCCAGCATGGTCACGCTCATCGGTTCGACTTCCCCCGGTCTTTCCTTCGGGCTCCCGGCGCGTGCCGTGCGCCCGATTCCGGTCGGCGACCCGGTCGGCCGCCGGAGGAGGGGGTGCCCTGGGGACTGGATGCGGGGGTTGCAGAATTCCTGCACGCCGCCTGCGGTGCCGAACGAGCTGATCACAGGGTCAAGGACGTGCGCCCGCCACGCACCCGTGCGCCTCTGTCCGCAACCCCCGACTTCACGGCAAAAGTGAAGTGAGTGCCGTACGAACGTGCGCGGGCCGCCGGAACGGCGGGAAGAAGCACACCCATCGGGGGCCGTCGGTGAAACTTCTTGCTCTGGGACCCCTCGAACTATGGCATCGCGAGCGCCGCCACACGCTCGGTTCGGTGAAAGAGCGCTGTGTGCTCGCCGTGCTGGTCCACGCCCGTGGCGAGCCGGTCACCGCGGACACGCTGATGGAGCGGGTCTGGGACGGTGAGCCGCCGCCGAGCGGCCTGGACACGCTGCAGAGTTATCTGTCCCGGATACGCGGACGGCTCGGCGAGGCCATCGGGGACCGGGCCGGGGTCGAGCGGCCGTCCCCCCGGCTGTACCGGCTGCGGGCCGCTCCTGAGGACATCGATCTGCTGTGCTTCCAGCGGCTGCGCAACGAGGCGGGCGCGGCGGGAGCGCGCGGCGAGCGGGAACGGGCCGTGGGGCTGCTGCGGGCCGCCGAGGAGCTGTGGCGGGGCGAGCCGCTGACGGAGTTCACCGGGGCCTGGGCGGCGGCGGCCCGCACCCGGCTGGTCGAGGACCACCGGCGGGTACGGGAGCAACGCATCAGGCTACAGCTGGAGTTGGGGCAGCACGCGGATCTCATCGGCGAGCTGCGCGAGCTGGCCGCGCAGAACCCGTACGCCCAGAAGGTGATCGCCTCCCTGATGCTGGCGCTCTACCGCTGCGGACGGGACGACGAGGCGCTCATGGTCTACCGGGACACCCGGCGGCTGCTGCGCAAGGAGCAGGGCATCGAACCCGGGGCGGAACTGCGCGAACTGCATCAGCGCATCCTCGATCAGGACCGTGCTCTGATGGACGCCGACAGCCCGGCAGCGCCCCCGATGGCGCCCCCCATGGCGCCATCGGGGGCGCCCCCGGCGGTGCGCGAGCCCGGCAACACCCTTCCGCGTGACGTCCGGGAGTTCACCGGGCGGACGAGCGAACTGCGCATCCTGCTGGCCGCCTGTGCCGCCACCCCGGCCGCCGGGGACGACGGGGACGACGGCTGGCTGCCCCTCACCCTCATCCACGGCATGCCCGGCGTCGGCAAAACCGCGCTCGCCATCCGCGCCGCGAACGGGCTGAGCGGCGCGTATCCGGCCGGGCAGTTCTACGTGGACCTCCACGCCTACGGCGGACAGCAGCCCTGCGACCCCGCCGAGGCGCTCGCGGTCCTGCTGCACGCCTCCGGCGCGCCCGGCCCGCTCCCCGACTCGCTCGACGGGCGCGCGGCCCGGTGGCGGGCCTGGACCGCGCGCCACCGGGTGCTCGTCATCCTCGACAACGCCCGGGACGCCGCCCAGGTCGGCCCGCTGCTGCCGGGCTCCCCCGACTGCCGCGCGATCGTCACCAGCCGCAACCGGCTGGTCGGGCTGAACGGCGCCACCTCGCTCCATCTGGACGTCCTCTCCGAAGCGGAGGCCGTCGCGCTCTTCACCCGGATCGCGGGCCCCGCCCGGCTCGCCGCCGCCCCTTCCGCCTCCGACGCCGAGGCGCTGCGGCAGGTGGTCGCCGCGTGCGGCTGCCACCCCCTTGCCGTCCAGCTGCTCGCCAGCCGCTTCCGGCACCGGGACGCCTGGGATCTGCACCACCTCCTCGACCTGCTGGCGGAGGCCACCGACCCGCTGGACGAGTTCGACCTCGCGGTGGCGTCGGCCTTCCAGCTCTCGTACGCCGAACTCACCGCCCCCGCCCAGCGGTTGTTCCGCAGGCTCGCCCTGCACACCGGCCCCGACATCACCCTCCGCGCGGCCACCGCGCTCGCCGGAACGGACCCCGCGCGGATCCGGCGGGTGGTCGAAGAGCTGCTGGACAGCCATTTGCTGGAGGAATCCGTATGCGACCGCTACCGGTTCCATGACCTCGGCCGCGCGTTCGGCCTCCAGATATGCGCCCGGGAGGAGCCCGCATCCGCCCGCCACGAGGCCGTCGAGCGGCTGCTCGGCTACCACCTCACCGCCGCACACCGCGCCGACCGCCTCGTCCATCCGCACCGTCGGCCCCCGCCGCCCGGTCCGCTCCAGGAGTCCCCGTACGCGCCCGAGTTCGCCGACGCCGACGAGGCGGTCGTGTGGCTCACCCTGGAGCGCGCCAACCTGCTGGCCGCGGCCCGCACCGCGCCCGGCCGGTCCCCTTCGTACGCCGCCCTCTTCCCGCACATCCTCGCCAACGCGCTGAAGACCTGGGGGACATGGGACATCGCCACCGAGCTGTACGGCGCCGCCCTGACCGTCCTGCGCACCCGCGACGACCGGCCCGCCCTCGCCAGAACCCTGGTGGAACGCGCGGAGGTGCTGGCCCAGAAGCGCCACGACGAGGCCCAGGGCTGCGCCACCGAAGCCCTGATCCTCTTCCGTGGCCTCGGCGACCCGCACGGCTGCGCCGACGCGCTCCTCCAGTCCGGGCGCGCCCATCTCGCCGCGGGCCACGGCGAGACGGCCCTGCGGGTCCTGGACCGGGCCATCGCCCGCTACCGGCAGGTCGGCGACCGAGGCGGGGAGGCGGACTGCCTCAACATCCAGGGCGCGGCGCTGCACTTCGCGGGCCGGTACGGCGAGGCGCTGGAGCGGGTACGGGTCATGCTCAGCGTCCACGAAGCGCTCGGCAACCTCCCCGGGCAGGCCAAGGCGCTCAACAACCTGGGCGAGCTGCAGTTCCTCCAGGGGCGCTACGACGACGCCCGCGAACACTACGAACGCTCCCTCGTCCTCGTGCGGCAGTTCGGCGGCCGTCAGGAGCTGGCCATCCTCGACACCAACCTCGGCGCCGTCCACCAGGCCACCGGGAACACCGCCCTGGCGCTGCGGTGTTTCCGGCGCGCCCTGGAGAGCCACCGGGCGGGCGGGGACACCCTCGGCGAGGCGAACGTGCTGATCAGCATCGGGACCGCGTACGCCGAAAACGGCCGCACGGACGAGGCGTTGCGCCACTTCGCCCTGGCGGAGCGGGCGGCCCGCAGCATCGACAACGCGTACGAACGGCAGCGGGCGCTCATCGGCACGGCCGACGCCCACCACCGCTCGGGCCACCTCGCCACCGCCACGGAGGTCTACCGGCAGGCGCTGGCCCTGGCCGAGGACACCGGCTTCCCGCTCGGCCGCGCCCACGCGCTCGCGGGCCTGGCCCGCACCGCGCTGTCCGCCGCCGACGGGGAGAGCGCCCGCCACCACGGCGGGCGGGCGATCACCCTGTACGAACGCCTGGGAGCGAGCGCCGAGGCGGAGCGGTTGCGGGGTCTTCTCGGCTCACCACATCCACTGCAAGGGTGCGGCTGAAGCCGCCGACGCAAGTGTCATGACGAATACGACCGCGGTAGCCATGACGACGGAAACGCGCCTTGCACTGCTCACAAGACCCCTCTGCGGGAGCGGAGTTACAGGGACAGGAAACCCTTGATCACCAAGCGCGCCTGACCATACACCCCGATTGCAGTAGTCTCGAAGCGGCATATGCCCAGGTCAAGTGCCCTTTCGCCACACCATCGCCACCGACACCGGGTGGTGGCGGAATCGCTCCCACTTCGGCTTGACCGCGAGCCACCGCTCGTCCACCACGCCCTCCCGCATCTCGGCGAGTGTCCAGCCCGCGCCCAGGCCCGCCGTGATGTGGTCGCTGAGCAAGTGGACATGGGTGCTGATGGCCACCGACTCACCGGTGTCGCTGGTGAAGTGGGTCGGCATGCCCGTCGTCATGATGAAGTGCGGGTGGAACGCCACCACCACGCACGCCGCGCCGGGCTCCGCGATGCGCCAGGCCTCGTCGTAGAACGGGCGCAGCTCGGGCAGGTGTTCGTCGATGAGCGAGGCGATGACCAGGTCGTACGCGCCCGCGTCGAGGCCGGTGGCGCGGACGTCGCCCTCGGTGAGGCGGTCGTGGGCGCCACGTGCGCGGGCGCGGGCGAGCATTTCGGGGGTGAGGTCGACGCCGTCGATGGTGGCGGCCACTCCGTTGCGGCGCAGCCAGGCGGCGGTGCGGCCGGTGCCGCAGCCGAGGTCGGCGGCGCGGCGGACGGAGGGCCAGCGGGGTTCGGTGAGGTCGTCGAGGAGGGCGAGGTCCATCACGTCCTCGACGGTCTGCTCGTAGGTCTCGACCCACTGTCCATAGCCGGTGGCGACGTCGACCATGCGGTATCCGCGGGTGTCGAAGTCGGAGAAGTGAACCATGCGCCGCAGTATCGGCGACCGCCGATACGGGGCGCGACGGGTTTTACACCGGGGGTGCCCCGTCCCGCGTGGCGCCGTCCTCCGCGGCGCTGACCTCGGGGTGGCGGGGTTCCGGGTGCCTGGCCTCGGGGTTCCGCACCTCGGCGGGCTGGGGCTCGGGGGACTTGGGGTCGGAGGACTTGGGGTCGGGAGCCTCCGCCCGCTTCGGCTCGCGCTTGCCGGGGTGGTGCAGCCGACTCCGTATGTCCGCGTGGGGCAGGAACTGGGCCCAGCGCTCGGGGAACTCCGACGGCGGGCTGATCTCGGCAGAGCCGTCGTCGGCCGTGCGCTGGTCCCGGGCGCGCTCGAAGGCGGCCTGTTCCCGGGTCCAGGCCGCCCGCTGGGCGCGGCCCGCGGCGGTGGCCACCGAGGGCCACACCCGGTCGATCGCGGCGTTGACGGCCGCGCCGACGAGCACGGCGAAGGCGGACACACCGATCCACAGCAGGACGGCGACGGGCGCCGCCAGCGAACCGTAGATCGTCGGACCCTCCACGGTGTGGATGAGGTAGAGCCGCAGAAAGAAGCTGCCGAGCACCCACATGGTGAGCGCCACGAGCGCCCCCGGGATGTCCTCCCGCCACGCCGAGCGCACCGGCACCGACACGTGGTAGAGCGTGGTGAGGAAGGCGACGGACAGCAGGATCACGGTGGGCCAGTACAGGAACCGGACGAGGGTGGCGCTGGACGGCACCAGGTCCACGAAGGTCTCCGGGCCGATGACCATCAGCGGCAGCGCCACCGCCCCGATGATGAGGGCCACCAGGTAGAGGAGGAAGGCGAGCAGCCGGGTCTGGACGATCCCGCGGCGCCCCTCCAGCCCGTACATGATGGTGATGGTGTCCACGAACACGTTCACCGCGCGCGAGCCGGACCACAGGGCGATGCCGAAGCCCAGCGAGATGACGTCGGGGCGGCCGCCCTCTATGACGTCGTCCAGGAGCGGCCGGGCGATCTCCTTGACGCCCTGGTCGGAGAGCACGGTGCCCGACGCGTCGAGGATGTTCTGCCGGATGGTGGCGACCGTACCGGTGTCGGTCCACGCGTCGAAGTAGCCGAGCAGCCCGATGAGGCCGAGCAGCAGCGGCGGCAGCGACAGCAGGGTGAAGAAGGCGGCCTCGGCGGCTAGGCCGGTGACCCGGTACTCCATGCAGGAGTTGATGGTGTCCTTGAGGAGCAGCCAGGCCATCCTGCGCTTGGACACATTGCGGTACATGGCGCGGGCCTTGTTCAGCCGCCCGGACGGCTTGGGGATGTCTTCTGCTGGCTGCACGCCCCAACCGTATCCGTCACGTACGGCGCGGCCTGCACGCTCACCGGCGCACACGGCAGGAACGCGTCGGCGGAGGCGTCGGCGGAGGGGACGCCGCGCCGACTCGGCACCGCCCTCCGCCCGCTGCGGACAGTGTCCGCGCCCGGCGCGCCGGAGGGCAAAGGTTGCGTCGCGTTGCACGGCAGGCCTGCCATACCTGTCACGCCGCATCCATGGTTGGCTTTCCCCATGACCATCGACGTGACCACCTGGTCCCTGGAGCAGACCGCGGCCGCCGACGTCAGCCCGGCGCGGGAGCCCGGGGCCGGGGCGGGGGTGCGGATCGTCCGGGCCGAGGTGCCGAGCCCGGCGTTCAGCCGCTTCCTCTACACGGCGGTCGGCGCGGACAACGACTGGACCGACCGGCTGGAGTGGTCGCACGAGCGGTGGCTGGAGTTCCTGGACCGGCCCGGGACGGAGACGTGGGTCGCGTACGAGCGCGGCACCCCGGCCGGGTACATCGAGCTGGACCCGCAGGACGCGGGCGTCGTGGAGATCTCGTACTTCGGGTTGCTGCCCGCCTTCCGGGGCCGCCGCATCGGCGGGCACCTGCTGACCTGGGGCGCCCGCCGCGCCTGGGACCTGGCCGAGCGCTGGCCCGGCAGGCCGCCGACCAAGCGGCTGTGGGTCCACACGTGCAGCAAGGACGGGCCGTACGCGCTCGACAACTACCGCCGCCGGGGCTTTAAGGTCTTCGACGTCACGACCGAAGCCGAGGTCGCGACCGGGGCGGAGGGGTGACCAACGCCACACCATCCCACAGAACGAGACCAAGACGTCCGGATAGTGGACAACGGTGGACTCGCCGAAGATGCGCGTGCCACGCTTCCCTCATGTCTCGAGCTGGAATTGCCTTGGTGAGTCGACGCCACGTCGACCTCGGCCGCATGTCCAGCGCGATCTGTCCGGCGAGCTGACGCACTCAGCAGGGCGCACCCAGCAGGGCCCGTACCGGCCCCCGGACAGCCCCCACCGCACTTCCCGCCGCCCCCGATGACGTGGGCGAGCGCGCACGCCTCGACACTTTCCCCGTCGTAATCCACCCGCACCGGTATTCGCCGCAGCGCCGTGCCCGCCTGCGCTCCTGCGCAGGTCAGAGCGTGCGCGCGAGATCATCCGCCGCACCGAGCCGCTCAGAAGGACACCACCGCCATGCCCGCCACACCGGAACGCGCAGCAGCCACGCCCCGCCGCAAGGCCGGACGCCATCGCGGCGAAGGCCAGTGGGCCGCGGGTCACTTCACCCCGCTCAACGGCAACGAGCAGACCAAGAAGGACGACGACGGTCTCAATGTGCGGACACGCATTGAGACGATCTACGCCCATCGTGGTTTCGACTCCATCGACGGCGCCGATCTGCGCGGCCGGATGCGCTGGTGGGGTCTGTACACCCAGCGCAAGCCCGGGATCGACGGCGGCAAGACCGCCATCCTGGAGCCGGAGGAGCTGGACGACGAGCACTTCATGATGCGGGTCCGGATCGACGGCGGGCGGCTGACCACCGAGCAGCTGCGGGTCGTCGGCGAGATCTCGCAGGAGTTCGCGCGCGGCACCGCCGACATCACCGACCGGCAGAACGTCCAGTACCACTGGATCCGGATCGAGGACGTGCCCGAGATCTGGAAGCGGCTGGAAGCGGTCGGCCTGTCCACCACCGAGGCGTGCGGCGACACCCCCCGCGTGATCATCGGCTCCCCGGTCGCCGGGATCGCCGAGGACGAGATCATCGACGGCACCCCCGCCATCGACGAGATCCACCGGCGCTACATCGGCAGCAAGGAGTTCTCCAACCTGCCGCGCAAGTTCAAGACCGCGGTCTCCGGCTCCCCGGTGCTCGACGTCGTGCACGAGATCAACGACGTCGCGTTCGTCGGCGTGAACCACCCCGAGCACGGCCCCGGCTTCGACCTGTGGGTCGGCGGCGGGCTGTCCACCAACCCCAAGATCGGCGTCCGGCTCGGCGCCTGGGTGCCGCTGGAGGACGTCCCGGAGGTCTGGGCCGGAGTCGTCGGGATCTTCCGCGACTACGGCTACCGGCGGCTGCGCACCCGCGCCCGGCTGAAGTTCCTGGTCGCCGACTGGGGCCCCGAGAAGTTCCGCCAGGTGCTGGAGGACGAGTACCTGAAGCGCCCGCTGTCCGACGGCCCGGCGCCCGCCGATCCCGTCCAGCGGTGGCGTGACCACATCGGCGTCCACCGCCAGCAGGACGGCCGCTTCTACGTCGGCTTCGCCCCGCGCGTCGGCCGGGTGGACGGCACCACCCTCACCAAGATCGCCGACCTGGCCGAGGCCCATGGCTCCGGGCGGCTGACCACCACCGTCGAGCAGAAGATGATCGTGCTCGATGTGGCCGAGGACCAGGTCGAGTCGCTGGTCTCCGGGCTGGAGGCGCTGGACCTCCAGGTCAAGCCGTCCCCGTTCCGGCGCGGCACGATGGCCTGCACCGGCATCGAGTTCTGCAAGCTCGCGATCGTCGAGACCAAGGGGCGCGGCTCCTGGCTCATCGACGAGCTGGAGCGGCGGCTGCCCGAGTTCAACGAGCCGCTCACCATCAATCTCAACGGCTGCCCGAACGCCTGCGCCCGCATCCAGGTCGCGGACATCGGCCTCAAGGGCCAGCTGGTCATGGACGACAACGGCGAGCAGGTCGAGGGCTACCAGGTGCACCTGGGCGGCGCGCTGGGCCTGGAGCCGGGCTTCGGCCGCAAGGTGCGCGGTCTGAAGGTGACCGCCGACGAACTGCCCGACTACGTCGAGCGCGTCCTGCGCCGCTTCGAGGAGGAGCGCGAGGAAGGCGAGCGGTTCGCCACCTGGGCCGGTCGCGCCAGTGAGGATGCTCTCAAATGAGCGAGCGCGCCGCGCCGTTCTACTGCCCGTACTGCGGGGACGAGGACCTGCGGCCCTCCGAAGAGGGTCACGGGTCCTGGGAATGCGCGTCCTGCAATCGGGCGTTCCGTCTGGCGTTCCTCGGGCTGCTCGCCAAGGGCTTGCGGCGCGACCGAGCCGGAGAAGGGGACACAGCGATATGACCCAGCTTCAGCAGCACACCGACCTCGAAGCGCTCGCCACCCAGGCGGGCCGCGACCTTGAGGACGCCCCGGCGCTCGACATCCTGCGCTGGGCGGCCGACACGTTCGGGCCGCGGTTCTGCGTCACCTCCTCGATGGAGGACGCGGTGGTGGCCCACCTCGCCTCCCGGGTGTTCCCCGGTGTCGACGTGGTGTTCCTCGACACCGGGTACCACTTCCCGGAGACCATCGGCACCCGGGACGCGGTGGCGGCCGTGATGGACGTCAACGTCATCAGCCTGACGCCGCGTCAGACGGTGGCCGAGCAGGACGCCGAGCACGGACCGAAGCTGCACGACCGGAACCCCGACCTGTGCTGCGCGCTGCGCAAGGTACAACCCCTTGAGGAGGGGTTGAAGGCGTACGACGCGTGGGCCACCGGACTGCGCCGCGACGAGTCCCCGTCCCGCGCCGGCACACCGGTCGTGAGCTGGGACAACCGACGGCAAAAGGTGAAGATATCGCCGATAGCGCGCTGGACTCAGACGGACGTGGACACGTACGTCGCCGAACAGGGTGTACTGACCAACCCCCTGCTCATGGACGGATATCCTTCCGTCGGCTGCGCGCCCTGCACCCGTCGGGTGCTGGAGGGCGAGGACGCCCGGTCGGGCCGCTGGGCGGGGAGCAACAAGACGGAATGCGGACTGCACGGCTGATGGCTGTCGACCAGGAGAACGAGATGAGCGCGCCGATACACACCGGGGCCACCGTGTGGCTGACCGGTCTGCCGAGCGCCGGAAAGACGACGATCGCGTACGCGCTCGCGGAGCGGCTGCGCAGCGAGGGCCACCGGGTGGAGGTGCTGGACGGCGACGAGATACGCGAGTTCCTCTCCGCCGGGCTGGGCTTCTCGCGCGAGGACCGGCACACCAATGTGCAGCGGATCGGCTTCGTGGCCGAGCTGCTGGCCTCCAACGGGGTCAAGGTGCTGGTGCCGGTGATCGCGCCGTTCGCGGACAGCCGGGAGGCGGTGCGCAAGCGCCACCAGACCGAGGGCACCGCGTACGTCGAGGTGCATGTCGCGACGCCGGTCGAGGTGTGCTCCGAGCGCGACGTCAAGGGGCTGTACGCGAAGCAGGCGGCGGGCGAGATCAAGGGGCTGACCGGGGTGGACGACCCGTACGAGGCCCCGGCCGACCCGGACCTGCGGATCGCGGCACACGAGCAGGGCGTACAGGAGTCGGCAGCCGCACTCCGGACACTTCTGAGCGAGAGGGGACTGGCATGACGACCGTGGCTCCGATCAATGGAACCGGGTCCGGTTCGGACGAGGGCGACCTCTACGCGCTCTCCCACCTGGACGCACTGGAATCCGAGGCGGTGCACATCTTCCGCGAGGTGGCGGGGGAGTTCGAGCGGCCGGTGATCCTGTTCTCCGGCGGCAAGGACTCCATCGTCATGCTGCACCTGGCGCTCAAGGCCTTCGCGCCCGCGCCGGTGCCGTTCTCGCTGCTGCACGTGGACACCGGGCACAACTTCCCCGAGGTCATCGAGTACCGGGACCGCACCGTCGCCGAGCACGGGCTGCGGCTGCACGTGGCGTCGGTGCAGGAGTTCATCGACGACGGGCGGCTGCGCGAGCGCCCGGACGGCACCCGCAACCCGCTGCAGACCGTACCGCTGCTGGACGCCATCGAGAAGAACCGCTTCGACGCGGTCTTCGGCGGCGGCCGCCGGGACGAGGAGAAGGCGCGCGCCAAGGAGCGGGTGTTCTCGCTGCGGGACGAGTTCGGCGGCTGGGACCCGCGCCGTCAGCGCCCCGAGCTGTGGCAGCTGTACAACGGCCGCCACTCCCCCGGTGAGCACGTCCGCGTGTTCCCGCTGTCCAACTGGACCGAGCTGGACGTGTGGCAGTACATCGAGCGCGAGAAGATCGAGCTTCCGCAGATCTACTACGCGCACGAGCGCGAGGTGTTCCGGCGCAGCGGCATGTGGCTGGCCCCCGGTGACTGGGGCGGCCCGAAGGACGACGAGACGGTGGAGCGGGTCCAGGTGCGCTACCGCACGGTGGGCGACATGTCCTGCACCGGTGCCGTCGAGTCGGACGCGGTCACGATCGAGCAGGTCATCGACGAGATCGCCGCGTCCCGGCTGACCGAGCGGGGCGCGACGCGCGCCGACGACAAGCTGTCGGAAGCCGCGATGGAGGACCGGAAGCGCGAGGGGTACTTCTAGCCATGACGAGCAATCTCAGTGCCGAGGAACAGGCCGTGGTGACCGCGGTGGAGCAGTCCGCGGCCTCCTCCCAGCTGCGCTTCGCGACCGCCGGTTCGGTGGACGACGGTAAGTCGACCCTGGTCGGGCGGCTGCTGCACGACTCCAAGTCGGTTCTGGCCGACCAGCTGGAGGCGGTCGAGCACGCGTCCCGCAGCCGTGGTCAGGAGGCGCCGGACCTGGCGCTGCTGACCGACGGGCTGCGGGCGGAGCGCGAGCAGGGCATCACCATCGATGTCGCGTACCGCTACTTCGCCACCCCGCGGCGGCGGTTCATCCTCGCCGACACCCCGGGCCATGTGCAGTACACCCGCAACATGGTCACCGGCGCCTCCACCGCGGAGCTGGCGGTCGTCCTGGTGGACGCGCGCAACGGCGTGGTGGAGCAGACCCGGCGGCACGCCGCGGTGGCCGCGCTGCTGCGGGTCCCGCATGTGGTCCTCGCCGTCAACAAGATGGACCTGGTGGACTACGCGGAGCCGGTGTTCGCCGCGATAGCCGAGGAGTTCACGACGTACGCGGCCTCGCTGGGCGTCCCCGAGATCACCGCGATCCCGATCTCGGCGCTGGCCGGGGACAACGTGGTGACCGCGTCCGCGAACATGGACTGGTACGGCGGCCCGACCGTCCTGGAGCACCTGGAGACGGTGCCGGTGGGCATCGACCCGTCGCAGGACCCGGCGCGCTTCCCGGTGCAGTTCGTGATCCGTCCGCAGAGCGCCGAGCACCCCGACTACCGCGGCTACGCGGGCCAGGTGGCCTCCGGTGTGCTGCGGGTCGGGGACGAGGTGACGGTGCTGCCGTCCGGCCGTACGAGCACCATCACCGAGATCGACGCGCTGGGCCAGTCCGCCGACCTGGCCTGGGCGCCGCAGTCGGTGACGATCCGGCTCGCCGACGACCTCGACATCTCGCGCGGTGACGTCCTCGCCCCGAGCGCCCACGCGCCCGCCCCCACCCAGGACGTCGAGGCGACCGTCTGCCACCTCCACGACCAGCCGCTGCGGGTCGGGGACCGGGTGCTGCTCAAGCACACCACCCGGACCGTGAAGGCGATCGTCAAGGACATCCCGTCCCGGCTGACGCTGGCCGATCTGTCGCACCACCCGGCGCCGGGCGAGCTGGCCGCCAACGACATCGGCCGGGTCGTCCTGCGGACGTCGGAGCCGCTGGCGCTGGACGCGTACGCCGCCTCCCGCCGCACCGGGTCCTTCCTGCTGATCGACCCGGCGGACGGCACGACGCTGACCGCGGGCATGGCGGGCGACTCGTTCGCCGAGCAGGCACCGGCGGCGGACGGCGAGGCCACGGGCGACGACGAGGGCTGGGACTTCTGACGATGGCCGGTGAGGTGTTCTCGACGTTCGCGAAGGAGGGCGGCCGCGTAGGCAGCGGCGCCCTGGGCAGTGGCCAGGGCGGAGTCGGGCGATGTGTGCGCTGACGCGCGCCCTCCCCGCTCCCTCGCACCACTCCCCCCGAAGACCGTCTGAACTGCCGGGCGTCCCCTGACATCGGGCCGCCCGGCCCTCCGAGAGGAACACCTCCCGTGCCGTCTGCCGCTCCCCGCGCGATATCCCGGTCGCGCCGCCGTACCACCCGCCTGCTGGCGGCCTTCGCCGTCCTCCCGCTGCTGATCGGCTCGCTCGGCGCCTGCGGCTACGGTTCGAAGAAGGTTGACGACGGTCCGAAGGTCGAGGCGAAGGGCAAGAAGGTCGACGGCCTCGACGACGTGAAGATCGGCTACTTCGCCAACGTCACCCACGCCACCCCGATGGTCGACCGCCAGGAAGGTCTGATCCAGAAGGAGCTGGGCGGCACGAAGGTCAAGCCGTTCATCTTCAACGCGGGCCCCTCCGAGATCGAGGCGCTCAACGCGAAGTCCATCGACATCGGCTGGATCGGCCCGTCCCCCGCCATCAACGGCTACACCAAGTCCGGCGGCCAGAACCTCAAGATCATCTCGGGTTCGACGTCCGGTGGCGTATCGCTCGTGGTCAACCCGGACAAGATCAAGTCCGTCGATGACCTCAAGGGCAAGACCATCGCGACGCCGCAGAAGGGCAACACGCAGGACGTGGCCCTTCTCAACTACCTTGCCGAGAAGGGCTACAAGGTCGACCCGCAGACCGGCAAGGGCGATGTGAACGTCCTCCGGCAGGACAACAAGGAAATCCCGACGACCTTCAAGACGGGCGGTATCGACGGCGCGTGGGTGCCCGAGCCGACCGCGTCCAAGATCGTCTCGCAGGGCGGCAAGGAGCTGCTGGACGAGAAGAAGCTGTGGAAGGACGGCAAGTTCGTCATCACGAACATGATCGTCTCCAAGCAGTTCCTCAAGGAGCACCCGAAGGTCGTCGAGGCCGTGCTGCGCGGCTCGGTGAAGACCAACGACTGGATCAAGGCCAACCCGGACAAGGCCGCCCAGGACATCAACGCATCGCTGAAGCAGATCAGCGGCAGCGATCTGCCCCCCAACGTGCTCGACCCGGCGTTCAAGAACATCGACGTCACCAATGACCCGCTGGCCTCGACGCTCCAGGACGAGGCGCGGCACGCCGTCAAGGCGGGCCTGCTGGAGAACCCCCGGCTGAAGGACATCTACGACCTCACGCTGCTCAACAAGGTTCTCAAGGCCCAGGGCAAGCCGGAGGTCGACTCCGCCGGGCTCGGCAGCAAGTAGGGCCCGGAAACCTTGGGTCCCGTCAGCAAACCCAGTCCTCAGGAGGTGACGGCCATGACCGCTACGCTCACCCAGAAGCCCGTCGAGAAGAATGGCACGGGTACCTATGCCGCGCGTTTTGACCACGTGTCGAAGTCGTTCGGCCGCCCCGGCGCGCAGCAGCTGGTGCTGGACGACATCACGCTCGATGTCGCCCCAGGCGAGTTCGTCTGTCTCCTGGGCGCCTCGGGGTGTGGCAAGTCCACGCTCCTCAATCTCGTCGCCGGTCTCGACAAGCCGTCCGGCGGCAGCATCGACGTACCCGGCGGACGCCCCGCCCTGATGTTCCAGGAGCACGCGCTCTTCCCGTGGCTCACCGCGGGCAAGAACATCGAACTCGCGCTGCGCATGCGCGGGGTGCCGCGCGCCGAGCGGCGCGACGAGGCCGAGCGGCTGCTGGAGCTGGTGCGCCTGAAGGGCGCGTACGGCAAGCGGGTGCACGAGCTGTCCGGCGGTATGCGGCAGCGGGTCGCGATGGCCCGCGCGCTCGCGCAGGACAGCCGGCTGCTGCTGATGGACGAGCCGTTCGCCGCGCTCGACGCCATCACCCGCGACGTGCTGCACGACGAGCTGACCCGCATCTGGAGGGAGACCAACCTCTCCGTCCTCTTCGTCACGCACAACGTGCGCGAGGCGGTCCGGCTCGCCCAGCGCGTGGTCCTGATGTCCTCCCGGCCCGGCCGCGTCGCCCGCGAGTGGGACGTCGAGATGCCGCAGCCGCGCCGGATCGAGGACGCGGCCGTCGCCGACCTGTCCGTCGAAATCACCGAACAGCTCCGTGGGGAGATCCGCCGACATGGCCAGCACTGAGGCTCAGCAGGACGCCTCCGTAAAGACCCCGGCCGCCGCCGAGGACGCCCCCGACCAGCTGGCGGGGCTCGAAGCGGGCCTGGACGCCCTGGAGACCCGGACCAAGGACCGGGTGCCGGTCAGCCGGATCCTGCTCGACAAGGTGCTGCCGCCGGTCGTCGCCATCGTGATCGTGCTGGGGCTGTGGCAGCTCGCCTACGTCCTGGAGCTGAAGCCGCACTACCAGCTGCCCAGCCCGGTCGACGTCGGCCACTCGCTGCGGGAGAAGTGGCTGGACGGCACGCTGCTGGGCTACGTGTGGAACAGCATCTCGCGTGGCGCCCTCGGCTTCGCCGCGTCGCTGGTCATCGGCACACCGCTGGGCCTGCTGGTCGCGCGCGTGAAGTTCGTACGAGCGGCCATCGGCCCGATCCTGTCCGGGCTGCAGTCGCTTCCCTCGGTGGCCTGGGTGCCGGCCGCGATCATCTGGTTCGGGCTGACCGACTCCACCATCTACGCGGTGGTGCTGCTCGGCGCGGTCCCCTCCATCGCCAACGGCCTGGTCTCCGGCGTCGACCGGATCCCGCCGCTGTACCTGCGCGCGGGCCGTACGATCGGCGCCACCGGCATCGCCGGGATCCGGCACATCCTGCTCCCGGCCGCGCTGCCCGGCTACATCGCGGGGCTCAAGCAGGGCTGGGCGTTCTCCTGGCGCTCCCTGATGGCCGCCGAACTCATCGCGACCTCCCCCGACCTGGGCACCGGTCTCGGGCAGCTCCTCGACCAGGCCCGCGTCGACCAGGACATGTCCCTCGTGCTCGCCGCGATCCTGCTCATCCTCATCGTCGGCATCGGCATCGAGCTGCTGATCTTCGCGCCCATCGAGCGCCGGGTGCTGCGCAGCCGGGGCCTGCTGGCGAACGCGCCCTGAACCACCCCGGAACGGACCACGCCATGTCTCCCCCGACCCTCCTCGTCGTCGCCCACGGCAGCCGCGATCCCCGCCACGCGGCGACCGTCGGCGCGCTGTGTGCGCGCGTGCGGTCGCTGCGGCCGGGGCTGCGCGTCGAACCGTCCTTCCTGGAGTTCAACGCACCACGGGTGGGCCAGGTCGTGGACCGGCTCGCCGCGGAGGGGGCGGACGAGGTCGTCGCCCTCCCCCTCCTGCTGACCCGCGCCTTCCACGCGAAGGCCGACATCCCGGCGGTCCTGCGCGAGGCCACGGCCCGCCACCCCCGCCTGACCGTCCGCCAGGCCGAGGTCCTGGGGCCCTCCCCGCTGCTCGTGGACGCCCTGGAACGGCGGCTGCGCGAGGCCGGGCTGAGCCCCGCCGACCGGCACCGGACCGGCATCGTCCTGGCCTCGGCGGGCTCCACCGACCCGGAGGCGATCGCGGTGATCGCTGAAATCGCGCGGGAGTGGCGGCACACCGGTTGGTGCGCCGTGCGACCCGCGTTCGCCTCCGCTTCCCTGCCCCGCACCGAGGACGCGGTGCGCGCCCTGCGCGCCGAGGGCGTCGAACGGGTGGCCGTGGCCCCGTACGTCATCGCCCCCGGCCGCCTCCCCGACCGCATCGCGCACGGCGCGGAGGCAGCGGGCGCGGACACCCTGGCCGCCGTCCTCGGCCCGGCCCCCGAGCTGGCCCGCCTGCTGCTGACCCGCTACGACGAGGCGCGCGCGGCGCGGCGGGTCCTGCTGACGGCCTAGGACACGGCGCTCCTCCGGGACCTGCAGTCCGGCTCGTGTCGCGAGGTCTGCCGCGGAATGAACACCGGCTCGGCCGCGGGCTGCCCGTACAAGGTACGCAGGGCGGCGAGGGCGACCTCGCCTCCGACCACCAAGGCCGCCGAGGGCCGGTCCGCGATACGCCGTAACTCTTGCAGAACATCCGCGAGGGGCTGACGCCGCGACCTCACCATGCGCTTCTCCGCACCGGCCTTGTCGTCCACTGTCAAAAGGGCCGCGCACCCCGCCAGGGTGTCGAGGCAGTGGTACTCACCGCTGGTGAGGGAGAGCCGGAGGTGATGTACCGGTTCGTCCGCCGTGGGGTCGATGAGCAGTGGTGCCCCGTCCTCGTCTCTCGGGAAGAGGCCACCTTTGGCGTGCGAGTTGCAGAAGGAACACCCGAGAAGGTGGTTGTACCAGTCGAACACTCGGCGAGGGGCGTGATGCCGATCGTGCGCTCGCGCGAGCAGTGTGACCGTCTGGTCGTCGAGCGACGGCCGCCGCAATGCGTCCGCGCGATCGGAGTAGGGCGAGTCGACTCCGAAGAGGTCGGAGAGGACCGCGTCGTCCCCGCTGCCGTACACGACCGGCTGGTACAGCTCGTCGCGCCCTCATGGCCTACGGAGTCCCTCAGCCGTCTCCTCATCTTTTGGAGGCTCTGGTCGCGTTCCGTCTGCGTCACCGTCCGCGTGGTCCCGTTCACCGCAGAGGGATTCGGAGGTGCCGGGAACTCCCTGCTCTACGCATACGGTCCAGTACCGAGGCTCGATACCGTGCAGGTCGATGTGTTGCACGGCCCGATCCTGCTGGATGCCGACTCGCAGGTGGCACGGTATCGCGCGCTTCTCGACAAAGCCCTGACCTTCGCTCTTTCGGCAGGACGGTGAGATACGGCTTCGCGAGAGCGACACCCCCGCTGCGGCCATTTCCGTCGCCCCTGCCTGGCTGGGAAGCTTCATACGCGCCTGCAAGGCAGGCGCGTTCGACCACCTGGCCGGGTAGCCGCTAGCGTCGGCGGGCCGATGTGGCCGCCGCGTGCACCGCGGCTATGAGCCGCCCGTTCTCCGGGGCGGCGCCGCCCGGGAAGGCGAAGCGGCGGCGGTTGTAGCCGTAGGCGAGGCCATTGCGGGGGTCGGCGAATGCTTGGGAGCCGGCGGCGCCGCTGTGGCCGAAGGCGCCCTGGCCCAGGAGCGGGTAGACGTCGCCCGTGGCGGAGAAACCAAGGCCAAATGCCTTGTGGGCGCGCGACACCAGGTCGTAGCCGATCGAGTGGATCTGTGCGAACGCGGCCGCCGTGTCCGGCTTGAGGAGGGGTGCCCTGCCGTCGAGTTCACTGATCGCCGCCGCGTACATCCCGGCCAGGCCGCGCGCGGAGGCGACACCGCCGACGGAGGCGGGGCCCTTGGCGCGTATGACGCGGACGTTGGGCAGGGCTTCGAGGTCGGGCGCCTGAGGGTGGTTGCGGTTGAAGGCGATGCCGGTCACGCTCCGCGGGCCGGTCTCGGCGGCGTCGAGCTGGGCCTGCTGCTCGGGAGTGGGGAGCATGGGCAGCGTGGTGAGGAAGCGTGGCTCGTGCTCCTCGGGCAGCCCGAGGAAGAAGTCGAGGTCATGACGGGAACGGACCCGGTCCTCGAACAGCTCCTGGATGCTCTGTCCGGTGACACGGCGCACCACCTCGCCGGTGAGCGCCCCGATGCCCAGAGCGTGGTAGCCGAAGGCGGTGCCCGGGCGCCAGTACGGGGCCTGGGCGGCGAGGCGTTCGGCGATGACCCGGTCGTCGGCGAGTTCCTCCAGGAGGAAGCCGGAGTCGGCGCCGACCACTCCGGCGCGGTGGGAGAGCAGATCGCGCAGGGTGATGTCCCGTTTCCCTTCGGCGGCGAACTCCGGCCAGTAGTGGCTCACGCGCTGGTCCAGGTCCAGGACGCCGTCCTGGACCAGCAGGGCCACCACCAGGTGGGCGGCCCCCTTGGTGGAGGAGAACACCCCGGTCAGGGAGTCACCCGTGATCTCGGGCCCGGTCCACAGGTCCACGACCCGCTCGCCGCCCAGGTAGGCGACCAATTGGGCGGCGTAGTCGCCGCCCTCCTCCGCCGCCACGGCACCGAATTCCCGCCGCACGGATTCAAAGCCCTCGGAGACAGTTCCCTGCGGCGTGTTCTTCTCGTCCGGCACCGGTGCTCCTCCATCGCCATGGGTCGTCGACGTCGCCTCGGAACCCCGGCCGCACACCGGGTATTCCCCCCTGCCGTCCGCGGGCTCAGCTGAAGTCGAGGCCGCCGGTGCGGGTGCGCTTCAGCTCGAAGAAGTCCGGGTAGCCCGCGAGCAGTCGCGCGCCGTCGAAGATCCGTACGGCGTCCTCGCCTCGGGGGATCGAGGAGAGGACCGGGCCGAAGAAGGCCACCCCGTCGATGTGGAGGGTGGGGGTGCCGACGTCCTCGCCGACCGGGTCCATGCCCTCGTGGTGGCTCTTGCGGAGGGCGTCGTCGTACGCGGTGGAGTGGGCGGCCTCGG
The DNA here is from genome assembly GCF_042731515.1 of Streptomyces sp. NPDC059850. Classification (NCBI taxonomy): domain Bacteria; kingdom Bacillati; phylum Actinomycetota; class Actinomycetes; order Kitasatosporales; family Streptomycetaceae; genus Streptomyces; species Streptomyces sp. NPDC059850. Next base: position 56,317 of record NZ_JBHWJI010000038.1, on the reverse strand, counting down.
CCAGGTCGGCGGGCAGGCCCAGCTCGGCGAGGGCCTCCTCGATCACGGTCCGGCGGTCCGGGCGCTCTTCCGTGCCCGCGGTGTGGAGGCGGGTGCCCATGGCCGTGTAGAGGTCCCGCAGCACCTCCTCCCCGTGCTGCTGGGCGGCAGCGACGCAGACGCGGACCGGGCCCCAGCCCTTGGCCACCAGTTCCTGGTACCGCTCCGGCAGATCCTCCCGGCCCTCGTTGAGGACGGACAGGCTCATCACCCGGAAGCGGAGGTCGAGGGCGCGGTGGCGCTCGACCTCCAGGATCCAGCGGGAGGTGATCCAGGCGAACGGGCAGACGGGGTCGAAGTAGAAGTCGACCTTGGTGGGGGTGTCGGTGTGGGAAGTCGTCATGGCCGGGAGCCTAATCCGCCACTGGCCTCCGGCCGAGGGACAATCCGCCGCCGATCGCGTGGGCCATTTCAGCCTTCGGGGTAGAAGACGAAGAGGGTGCAGCCGGTGGTGGTCTGCGGGATGTGCGAGGAACCGGCCGGGGCGTGGATGAAGGTGCCCGCGGGGTAGTCGCGGTGGCCGTCGTTGAAGGTGCCGGAGACGACGAAGACCTCCTCGGGGCCGGGTTCGTGGACGTCCAGGCCCTCCCAGGTGCTGCCCGGGTCCAGTTCCACGACGTAGGCCTTCGCACCGTTGTCGCCGGCCCACAGGGGGCGCAGCCGGATGCCCGGGAACAGCTCCTTCACCGGCGCGTCCTCGACCGCCGCCCATACGTATCCGTCCGTGATGTTCATGCCGCTCAGGCTGCCACGGCGGATCAACGGGCCCAAGACGTCAGCCAGTTGCTTCCGGTACCCGGTTGACGCGACCGACCGCCGCGCCCAGTGGGGTGGACGCGGCGGCCGGGTGTGTCAGGTGCTGTCAGGTGCGTCTTATGAGACTTACTCGACGACCTTCAGCAGCTTGTTCGGGGTGCCCTCGCTCGGGTTGGAGATCTTGTCGGCGGTGGCACCGTCGGTGAGCGCCTTCGCCACGTCGGCGGGCTTGGCGTCCTGGTGGCCGCTCAGGTAGACGGCGGCGGCGCCCACGACGTGCGGGGTGGCCATCGACGTACCGGAGATGGTGTTGGTTGCGTCGTCGCCGGTGTTCCAGTCGGAGGTGATGTCCGAGCCGGGGGCGTAGATGTCGACGACCTTGCCGAAGTTGGAGAAGTCGGACTGCTCGTCGGCGTCGGTGCTGGAGGCGACGGTGATCGCGTCCTCGACCCGGGCGGGCGAACTCCCGCTCGCGTCGGCGGACTCGTTGCCCGCCGCGACACCGAAGGTGACACCGGAGTCGATGGCCTTCTGCACGGCCGCGTCCAGGGCCTCGTCCGGGGTGCCGCCGAGGCTCATGTTGGCGACGGACGGGCCCTTGTGGTTCTTGGTGACCCAGTCGATACCGGCCACGACCTGCTCGGTCGTGCCCGAACCCTGGTCGTCCAGGACTCTGACGCCCACGACCTTGGCCTTCTTGGCCACGCCGTGGTCGGTACCGGCGATGGTGCCCGCGACATGGGTGCCGTGGCCGTTGCCGTCGTCGGCGTCATCGTCGTTGTCGATGGCGTCGAAGCCGGAGGTGACGCGGCCGTCGAAGTCCTTGTGCGTGGCGCGGACACCGGTGTCGATGACGTACGCCGTGACACCCTCACCCGCGCTGTCCGGGTAGGTGTACTTCTTGTCGCCCTTGGTGTCGTCCTGGTCGATCCGGTCCAGGCCCCAGGACGGCGGGTCCGCCTGGGTGGTCTTGATGGAGTACCGGTGGTTCTGGACGACCTTGGCCACCGACGGGTCGGCGGCCAGCCGCTTGGCCTCGGTCTCGCTGAGGCTGGTGGCGGAGAAGCCGTTGACGGCCGAGTCGTAGCTGCGGCTCACCTTGCCGCCGTACTGCTCGGCCAGGTCCTTGCCCTCGGCGGCGGCCTTGACGGTCTGTCCGCCCTTGAGCATGACGATGTAGCTGCCGTCGACGGCGTTCGTGGCCTGGGTTCCGTAGACGGTGCCCTCGGCGGGCTTCGCGGTGGCGGCCCCGGCCGGGACGGCCACGAAGGCACCGGCGGTGACGGCACCCGCCGCAGCTATCGCCAGAGTGAGTCGACGCGCGTTGCGCTGCTTGTGTACTGCCATGACGAGGGATCCTCCTCGTGCGGTTGTGGGGGGATTTCACGCACGCGTGCTTTCGCACACGGTCGCGATGGCACCGGAGTGTGTTCGGATCACTCCGAGCTGAGACGAAACCCTGGCGGATCGAACCGGGCAATTCAAGATCCTGGTCCATGTGTGACATATGCAACGTCATCGTGGCCCGATCACGACAAGTCCCTTTACCTGTAAGGGGCTTGGAACCGGGAGGGTAGGGCTAGCCCCCTCCCCGGGGTGGAGACCGCCGCCCCCCGTATCACCGGCCAGCAGGATGGGCCCGGACACACCCGCGCCCTAGCGTCGTCCCAAGGTCGCGGCATGGGGTCGCCACCATGGAAAAAGGGGACGTCGTGGGGGACACAGGACGACTGGACAGGCCACGGGGGCTGGCCGCCCGTGCGGGCGGCTGGAGCGCCCGGCACCGCTGGACGGCGGTCGGAGGCTGGCTGTTGCTGGTCGTCCTCGCGCTGGCCGTGGGGTCGATGACGGGCCGGGTCGATTCGACCAGCAGTGAGGAGCGTCCGGGCGAGTCCGGGCAGGTCGTGAAGATTCTGGACGATGCGGGCATCGTCGAACCGGCCGGGGAAACCGTCCTGATCCAGTCGAAGGACGGCGAAGTGAGCGCGGACGACCCGGAGTTCCGGGGCGCGGTCGACGCGGTGCTGTCCGCGGTGCGCGGCACCGGTGAGGCCACCGAGGTGGAGTCCCCGTACGCGACGAAGGCGATCTCGGCCGACCGGCGGTCCGCGCTGGTCCGGTTCGACCTGCGCGGCGACGCGGAGTCCGCGCCGGACCGTATCCAGCCCGTGCTGGACGCGGTGGAGAAGACGCAGCGGGACCATCAGGCCCTGCGGATCGAGGAGTTCGGCGACGCGAGCGGGGACAAGGCGTTCGACGACGCGTTCGGCTCCGACTTCGCGCAGGCGGAGTACTCGGCGGTGCCGGTGGCGCTCGGCATCCTGCTGATCGCTTTCGGCGCGCTGGTGGCCGCGCTGCTGCCGGTGGCGCTCGCGATGACCGCGTTCCTGGCCACCACCGGTCTGGTGGCGGTGGTCAGCCACTGGATGCCCATGAACGACACCGCCAACTCGGTGATGCTGCTGGTGGGTCTGGCCGTCGGCGTCGACTACTGCCTGTTCTACCTGCGCCGGGAGCGCGAGGAGCGGGCCGCCGGGCGGGACGCCGAGACCGCGCTGCGGATCGCGGCGGCGACCTCCGGCCGGGCCATCCTGGTCTCCGGTGTCACGGTCATCGTGGCGATGGCGGGCATGCTCTTCACCGGCCTCACCGAATTCCAGGCGATGGGTCTCGCCACCCTGATGGTGGTGGCCGTGGCCATGGTCGGCTCGGTGACGGTGCTGCCCGCGCTGCTCTCGCTGCTGGGCGAGCGGGTCGAGAAGGGCAAGCTGCCGTTCGTGTCCCGCGCCAAGCGGAAGGGCAACGGCGAGAGCCGGGTGTGGCGCGCGGTCCTCGGCCGGGTGCTGCACAGGCCGAAGCTGTCGCTGGCGCTGGCCGGTGGCGCGCTGATCGCCATCGCCGCTCCGGCGGTCAGCATGAACACCGCGAACCTGACGCTGGACCAGGAGTTCGGCGACTCCATGCCGATCGTCCAGGCGTACCGGCACATGGACAAGGCGTTCCCCGGCGGCCCTGACCCGGCCCAGGTCGTGGTCAAGGCCGAGGACATCGACGCCGCGCCGGTACGTGGCGCCATCGCCCGCTTCCGTACCGAGGCCGTCGCCAAGGGCGCCTCCACGGGCCCGGTCACGGTGGCCTTCCACGAGAAGCGGAACCTGGCGATCGTGTCGGTCCCGCTGACCGGCGGCTCGGACGAGGGCAGGGCCGAGAAGAGCCTGAACATCCTGCGGGACGAGGTGCGTCCGGCGACGCTCGGCACGGTGGACGGGGTGGACGCGCCGATCGGCGGCTCCGTCGCCGCCAACAAGGACTTCAACGACAAGCTCGGCTCGGCGATCGCGCCGGTCTTCGCCTTCGTCGTCGTGTTCGCCTTCCTGCTGATGCTGATGTCGTTCCGGTCGCTGACCATCGCCGTCACCTCCATCGTGCTCAACCTGCTGTCGGTGGGCGCCGCGTACGGCATCCTCACCGCCGTCTTCCAGCACGGCTGGGGCGCGGGGCTGGTCGGGGCGGAGGGCGTCGGCGCGATCGTGTCGTGGCTGCCGCTGTTCCTCTTCGTGATCCTGTTCGGGCTGAGCATGGACTACCACGTGTTCGTGGTCTCCCGGATCCGCGAGGCGCGGCTGGCCGGGCGCACCACGCGGGACGCGGTGGTGCACGGCGTGGTCACCACGGCGGGCGTGGTCACCAGCGCCGCCGTCATCATGGTCGCGGTGTTCGCCATCTTCGGAACGCTGTCGATGCAGTCCATGAAGCAGATGGGCGTGGGGCTGGCGGCCGCCGTCCTCATCGACGCCACCGTGATCCGCGGGGTGCTGCTGCCCGCCGTGATGGCCTTGCTGGGCGAGCGGAACTGGTACCTGCCGAAGTGGCTGCGGTGGCTGCCCGACCTGACCCACGACGAGGCGGCGCTCGCCACACCGCCCGCCCCCGTCCCGGTGGGTGCGGTGCCCGGCGCGGACCTGGACGACCGCCACCGGCACGCCGGGGTCTGACGCCCTCGCTCCTTCCGTCTTCCGTGACCTGAACCTGAACCGGCCGCGCGGCTTCCTCATGAGCCGCGCGGCCGGGTCCGTGGGGCGGTGGCGGGTCTGCCGGGAAAACCCGTTGCGGCCCGCGCCGGCCCGTCCGTACGGTGCCGGGGAAACAGCGGAGATCCGCATACGCGTCGTTCGCGTACGCGCGCACGGGAGGAGTACACCGATGGGCGGCAGTCCCGGCATCGGCGTGTTCACCCGCCTCACCACCCGCGGCTGTGCCGCGGCGGCGCGTGTGCTCGCGTATGTCCCGCTCATCCGCCGCCCGCGGCGCGGCCCCGGTGCCCTGGCCGGACCGGACGCGCCCCTTCTGACGCCGAGCCGCTGAGACCTGAGGGTCCGAACCGCTCGTCCTCAGTCTCCGCTTGTCTTCGCTACACCCGCTTCCGCGTGCCCGTGGCCAGGGCCCCCGCCAGTCCAGGAATCACCCATTCCGGACGGGCGGCCGGGCCCGCTCGTCCGTGTGCCCTCGCCGCCCGCCCGGCTCCGAAAGGACCGTGGCCGTGGCCCGCAACCGACACCAACACCCCCGTACCGCGCGCGATGAGGCGCGGCGCGCGTACGGGCAGAACTTCCTGACCGACCCCGGCGCCGTCGCCCGGGTCGTCCGCGCCGCCCGCCCCGGCCCCGCCGATCTGCTGGTGGAGGTCGGTGCGGGCAAGGGGGCGCTCACCGAGGCGCTGGCCCCGCGCTGCCGTGCGCTGATCAGTTACGAGATCGACCGCCATCTCGTCCCGGGGCTGCGGAGGCGGCTCACCCCGTATCCCCAGGTGCGCGTCGTCCACCAGGACTTTCTGACCTCCGCGCCGCCACGCGAGCCGTTCGCCCTGGTGGGCAATGTGCCCTACGCGCGCACCGCCGAGATCGTCGGCTGGGCCCTGCGGGCGCCCGGGCTCACCTCCGCCACCTTGCTCACCCAGCTGGAGTACGCCCGTAAGCGCACCGGGGACTTCGGCCGGTGGAGTCTGCTGACCGTACGGACCTGGCCGGAGGTGGAGTGGCGGCTGTGCGGGCGGGTGGCGCGGACCGCGTTCCGGCCGGTGCCGGGGGTGGACGGCGGGATTCTGCGGCTGACCCGGCGCCCGGGGCCGCTGCTGGCCGACCCGGGCCAGCGGGCGGCGTACGCGCGCCTGGTGGAGCTGGGCTTCTCCGGGGTCGGCGGGTCGCTCTACGCGTCACTGCGGCGGGACTGCCCCGCCCGGCGACTGGCCGCCGCGTTCCGGCGGGCGGGGCTGGCGCGGGATGTGGTGGTGGCCCAGGTGGCCCCGTGGCAATGGGTGGCGCTCGTACGGGAGTTGACCCCGCCAGGGTTCCAGCCGGGCCCTAGCGCTGGTACCGGGCGAGCACCAGGCCCCCGTCCTTGACCAGCCGCTTCCTGAGTCCTTCCATTCCTATGGCACCGCTGTAGTACTCCTGGAGCGCGGGCGTGGCCACCTTGTCCTTCCACTCCGGATAGCCGCGCACCGACAGGGCGGGGGCCGGGCGCAGTTGGGCGGCCAGGGCCGTGCCGGTCGCCCAGCCGTGCTCGGTGGTGTGCAGCGCCCGGTCGCGCAGCGCGCCGGTGCCGGTCGGCAGCATCCAGTCGCCGAGCGCGAGCCGCGCCATGTTGCGCGGGCGCAGCAGGAAGTCGAGGAAGCGGGCGGCCTCCTCCTTGTACGGGCTGTCCTCGGCGATGGACAGGGTCTGCGGGCTGACGCCCTGACGCTGCCCGCGCCCGCCGGGCCCGGCGGGGGCGGGCAGCACCGTCCAGGCGAAGCCCTTGGGTGCCTGCTGGACGATCTGCTGACGGTAGGAGAACCCGAGCGGCACCATGGCGTACTTGCCGCCGAAGAAGCCGGGGAGGGTGTCCGAACCGCCCATGCCGAGCGTGGACTTGGCCGCCGTACGGGCGATGGCGCGCGGGACGCGCTGGTCGGCGGCGCCGAAGCGGACGGTGACCTTGCCATCGGCGCCCCGGTGGAAGACCCGGCCGCCGGTGGAGAGGGCGAGGCCGAGGGTCGCGGCGACGGGTTCCTTGAGCGGCCAGGCGACCCCGTACGTCCCGCCCCGGGTGAGCGCGCTTACCGCGTCCTCGAACTCCGCCCAGCTCCAGGGCTCGCGCACGGTCGGGATCCGTACCCGGGCGCGCTCCAGCGGCGCGCGGTTGGCGATGATCACGCGCGGCTCCTGGAGGAACGGCACCCCGTAGACGCCGTCGCCGAAGGTGGTGGTCGCCCAGGAGCGGGCCGGGATGTCGTCCCGCAGCCGGTCCGGCAGCAGCCCGCGCAGATCGGCGAGGTAGCCGCCGTACGCGAAGTCGGCGAGGTCGTCGGCGGCGTCGTGGATGATGTCGGGCGCCTCGCCGCCCTCGAAGGAGGTGAGGAGCTGGTCGTGGACGCTGTCCCAGCTGCCCTGGACGTAGTCCACCCGGATCCTGGGGTGGGCCGCGTTCCACTCCGCCACGAGCCGCTTGTTGACGTCGACGGACTCCTTCTGCCAGGCGAGTGACTGGAAGCGGAGGGTCACCTTTCCGCCGCGGGCCCGGCGGCGCGAGGGCGCGCATCCAGCTGCGAGAACAGCGGCGGTGCTGGTCAGCAGTGTGCGGCGGCGCATCAGGACTTCACCGCCCCGGCCAGGGTCCCGCTGGTGATCCGCCGCTGAATGACGGCGAACAGGACGAGCGAGGGCAGCGTGGCGAGCAGCGAGGCGGCGGCCAGCGGGCCGAGGTCGGCGACGCCCTCCGCGCCGATGAAGTGGGTGAGGATGACCGGCATGGTCTGCTTCTGCGGGGTCTTGAGCAGAACCAGCGCGAAGAAGAACTCGTTCCACGCGGTGATGAAGGCGAAGAGGGCGGTGGCCACGAGGCCGGGCGCCAGCAGCGGCATGACGACCGAGACGAGGATGCGCGGCCGTCCCGCCCCGTCCACGGCCGCGGCCTCCTCCAACTCGCCCGGCACGGCCCGGACGTACCCCGCGAGCATCCACAGCGCGAACGGCAGCGACCACACCACGTACACCATGATCAGGCCGGTCAGGGAGTTGATCAGGTACAGGTTCTTGAGCACGAGGAACAGCGGGATGATCACCAGGACGAAGGGGAACGCCTGGCTGACCACGACCCAGCCGGTGGCCGCCCGGGACAGCGCGGAGCGGTGGTGGCGGGCCATCACGTACGCCATCGGGGTCGCGATGACGACGGTGATGGCCGCGGCGGCGACGGATGCGGTCAGGCTGTTCGCGGCCGCCCGCAGCAGCGGCTGTTCGTCGAACGCCTGGCGGAAGTTGTCGAGCGTCGGGTCGAGGGGGAACCAGCTCGGGTCCGGGCTCACCAGCTCGCGCGGCGGCTTGAACGCGGTGGACAGCAGCCACAGCAGCGGGAACGCGAGGAAGACGAGATAGCCCAGCAGGGCGAGATACTGCCCGGCGCGGGCGGCCCGCCGCCTGCGGAGCGCGGCGGCCCGCTTCATGCGTCGTCCCCTCTCAGCCTGCCGACAAGGAAGACCGCGAGCAGCACGGAGACGACCGCGACCAGCACGCAACCCATCGCCGCCGCGTACCCGAACTGCCCGTAGCGGAAGGCCTCCTCGTACGCGAACAGCATCGGCAGCCGGGTGCGCCCGCCGGGTCCGCCGCCCGTCAGGACGTAGACCAGCGCGAAGGAGTTGATGTTCCAGATGAGGCTGAGCGCGCTGATCGCGAGCGCCACCGGCCTGATGGCGGGCCAGGTGACGGTACGGAAGCGGCGCCAGGCGCCCGCGCCGTCCATCGCCGCCGCCTCGTGCAGTTCACGCGGTACGCCTCCGAGCGCGGCCAGCAGCGTGACCGTGACCTGCGGCAGCCGGGCCCAGATGCCGACCACGATCACGGCGGGCAGGGCGGTGGAGAGGCTGCCGAGCCAGTCCCGGTCGGTGCCCAGCGCGCCGCCCAACAGGCCCGCGTCGGGGTGGTAGACGAGCCGCCACATGATGCCGACCACGACCTCGGGCATCGCCCACGGCACGATCGCCAGGGCCCGCGCCAGCCAGCGGAAGCGGAGGTTCTGGTTGAGCAGCAGCGCCAGCCCGAGGGCCAGCACGAACTGCGGAACGGTCACCGCGACCGCCCACACCAGGCCGATCCGGAACGACTCCCAGAAGAGCGTGTCGCGGGCCAGGTCCTGGAAGTTGAGCAGCCCGGTCCACTGGGTCGGCTCGGTGCGGCCCGATTGGGCGTCGGTGAAGGCCAGCGCGATCCCGTACAGCAGCGGGCCGACGCTGAGCAGCAGGATCGGCAGCAGCGCGGGCAGCACCAGGAACCACGCGCCGTGGCCGCTGCCGGGCCCCCGCCGCGCGGCGGGGACGCCGCCGCCGTCCGGCCCGCGAGCCGGAGGCTTGTCGGACCGCGTCGTCGCGGTCGTGGATGTCACGCCCGTCATCGTGCGGACGGCACACGGCGCCGTCAAGGACCCCGGCGACGCGGGGCCGTTCGGCCTCCGGCCAAGGGCACTGCGGGGGTGGCCGCCGGGGTGATCCGCGTGTCCGGGCCCGCGACCACGGCCCGGACACCGTGGGCGGCCGGACCCTTGCGCGGACTGGCCGCCAGCATCGGGCATCGAGACCTGCTACGCGGACGACGTGGTGATCCAGCGCAACGAGGCGCCGTCATCCTGGAGGCGGTCGACCTCGCGGCCGAATACCCCGAACCGCAGCCCGCGCCGCCGACGCGATCGGAGGTGTACGCGTCGCGGGCGGGCGGCGCGTCAGTGCCGGTGGCTGCCGGGGCGGGATGCGATGCGCTTCGGCGGTGTCGGCGCACCGGCTCGCCGCGCCGCGGATCGCCCAGCGACGGGTGAGACCGGTGCGCGGCCGGGTGCGAGACTGGGCGGTCCGGGACGGGCGGTTCGGCCCGTTGGGCAAGGTTCGGGAAGGTACGGCGTGGCGGACGCGGGTTTTACGGAGGAGCGGGCGCGGGCGGTGCTCGACGCCGCGCTGCCGCACGGCACGGGCGGCGCCGCCGGGGCCCGGCTGCTGGCACTCGGCGAGAACGCCGTTTTCGCCCTCGACCACCTCGCCCTGGTGGTCCGCGTCAGCCGCGACCTGGCCGTACGGGAGCGCGCGGCGCGGGAGTTGCGGGTCGCCGACTGGCTGGCCCGGGAGGGAGTGCCCGCCGTGCGCCCGGACCGCCGTTTCGGCCCGGAGCAGCCGCTCGCGTACGACGGCCACCTGGTCACCTACTGGCAGCAGCTCCGCCCGCCCGAGCGCCCCGCCGAACCGCGCGACCTCGCCGCGCTGCTGCGGCAGGTACACGCCCTGCCGGACGCCCCGCCGGACCTCGCGCTGCCGCGCCGCGACCTGCTGGGCGGGGTCGAGCGCTGGCTGCGGCTGGCCGGGGAGGCGATCGACCCGGCGGACGCCGCGTACCTGCGCGCCCGCCGGGACGACATCGCCGCCGCCACGGCCGAGCTGACCCCGCACCAGACCCCCGGCCCGATCCACGGCGACGCGCTGCCGCGCAATGTGCACATCGGACCGGACGGCCCGGTCCTGGTCGACCTGGAGACGTTCGCCACCGACCTGCGCGAGCACGACCTCGTCGTGATGGCCCTGTCCCGGGACCGCTACGGGCTGGGCGCGGCGGCGTACGACGAGTTCACGGCAGCGTACGGCTGGGACGTGCGGGAGTGGCCGGGGTGCGCGGTGCTGCGGGGCGCGCGGGAGACGGCGAGCTGCGCGTGGGTGGCCCAGCACGCCCCGGGCAACCCAGCGGCCCTGACCGAGTTCCGCCGCCGCGTCGCCTCACTGCGGGACGGCGACGAAGCGGTGCGCTGGCACGCCTTCTGAGCGCCCGGGGGCACCCGGGCCCGCGGCACCAGACCGAAAGCCCGCCCCCGCCTCCGCCACCACAGACCCAGCGAACGGGCCAGCAACCTCCAGGCGCGCCTGCGCCAACTCGGGCGCAGCCGGGGGGCGCGGAACGCGCGGCCGCGAGGCACCGCGCGGGCGCCGGGAGAGGCCGCGCCACGCCCCACGAAGCGCCGCGCCAGGCGCGCGGAGGCGCCGTACGGACGCCGCGAGACGCCGCGCAGGCACCGCGAGACGCCGCGCAGGCACCGCGAGACGCCGTGCGGACGCCGCGAGCCGCCGGGCGCCGGGAGACGCCGTGCGGGCGCCGTGCGGGCGCCGGGAGGTGCCCTGTCCAGCACCGCTCGGTGCCACGCGGGCGCCGGGAGGTGCCTGCTCGCACCGCGCGACGCCGTGCCGGACGCGAGCCCGGCGTGGGCCGCGAGCCCAGCACAGGGCGCGGGCCCGGCGTGGGGCGCGAGGTGCACGCGTCACGGCGACCAGGCGGGGTCGCGGCCGCTGAGGCCGATGGCGCGGTCCAGGGCGGGTGCGTCCTTCGGCACGGGGACGACGGCTCCGAAGGCCTCGCCCCGTTGCTCCTCGTCCGGGAACGCCGACAGCCATCCGGCGATCGCCTCCGCGCAGCCCGGAGCGCAGTCGTAGGGCTGCCCCGTGGCACGGGCCAGGTCCCAGCCGTGGATCACCAGCTCGTCCAGCGCGACGATGCCCATGACCTCGGCGGGCAGGGTGACGCCACCGGCCTGGGTGGTGCCCTGCCAGGCGGCCGGGTCGCGCCAGGCGGCGGCCATCGCGTCCAGCCGCCGGGGCAGCTCCTCGCGCCAGTCGGAAGCCAACCGCCCGGCCCGTCCCTGGCCAGGGTCCTCGCCGGGGGCCTTCTCCGCGGCCTGGCGCATGCCGATGGCCAGCCCCATGAAGTGGTCGAGCAGGTCGCCCACGGAGTACGCCGGGCAGGGCGTGGGCGACCCGAGCTGGTCGTCCGAGACGCCGCTGAGCAGCGCCGTGACCCTGGCCGCAGCGGGGCCGAGGTCCATGCGCGAGGTCTGGTCGGTCATCGTTCGCTCTCCTTCACCGGTCCGTTCCCCCTCATCTGTACGGACCGGCCGGGCGGCCGGAAATCATCGGCCCACCGCCGCCCGCGCCTCCCGCAGCGGCCAGCCGCCGTCCACGACCGCGTCCGGGGTGCCCTTGCGGCGCAGCCAGGACTGGAAGTCGGCGGCCCAGTGGGCGTACCACCCGACCTGCTTGCGGTGCAGCTCCCACAGGTCGAGCCCGGCGACCTGCCCGTGGCGCTCGGCGAGCGCGCAGGCGACGCGCACCGCGGCGAGGGCGTCCGCCCCGGCCTCGTGGGCGCGCTCGTGCGCCACCCCGTACTCCCCGCAGACCGCCTCCAGCGTGCGCTTGCCCTTGCGGTAGCGGTCCACGGCGCGGTCTATCGTGTACGGATCCACGACCGGGCCGGTCTGCGCGCCGCCCAGCCGCTCGCTCAGCGAGCGCAGCCCGTGGCGGTCCAACTCGGCGGCGAGCAGGCTCAGATCGAACGCCGCGTTGTACGCCACCACCGGCGCACCCGTGCGCCAGTGCGCCACCAGTACGTCCGCGATCTCGTCGGCGACCTCGCGCACCGGGCGGCCCGCGGCCGCCCGCTCGTTGGTGATCCCGTGCACGGCCACCGCATCGTCCGGAATGGGCACTTCCGGTACGGCCAGCCACTCATGCCGCCCGATCGGCTCCCCACCGCGCACCTCGACCACCGCGGCGGTCACGATCCGTGCCGTACTCGGGTCCGTGCCCGTGGTCTCCAGATCGAACCCGATCAGCAGCTCCCTGTGCCAGCCCATGGCGATTGCCCTCCCTTTGTTGTGCTTCCCCCAGGTGCCGTCACCTTCGCACGCACCACTGACAACAGGCCGGGGGACGGGACGCCACGGGCCAACTCCTCAGACGTCTGAGGACTTCTGCTAGAGTCCGCGAAGTCATCGGACATGATCAACAACCGCGCCGGGAGGGACGAGATGGCGCAAGCCTCACCACTGCGGCACGGCCGCGTCGTGCCGCAGGTCGAGACCGCGCTGCGCGCGATGCTCGGCGAGGGCCGCTGGCGACCCGGCGAACGGCTCCCCAGCGAGGTCACCCTCGCCGCCGAACTGGGCGTCGGCCGCTCCTCGGTGCGCGAGGCCGTCCGGCTGCTGGCCCACGACGGCCTGCTGGACGTACGCCACGGCTCGGGCACCTACGCCGCCGAGGAGCCGCGCGAGGCCCGCGAGGCCCGCGACGTACGGCAGCTGCTGCGCCGCGCCCGGCTGCTGGAGGTCTACGAGGTGCGCCGGGCGCTCGAGGTCGAGGCTGCCCGGCTCGCAGCCCGCCGCGTACACCCCGAGGACATCGCCCGGCTCACCGACGACCTGAAGCGCCGCCAGAAGGCGGCCGGAGCCGGGCCCGCCGCCTTCGTCGACGCCGACCTGGCCTTCCACCGCACGGTCGTGGAGCTGTCCGGCAACGCCGTGCTGCTCGGCCTGTTCACCTCCGTCCTGCCGGTGCTGCGCGAGGAGCTGGTCGAGATGGTCGTCCACGAGACCGGGCTGCCCGATCTGACCTGCGCCCACGCGGCGCTGCTGGACGCCCTGGCGGACGGCGACCCGGACGCCGCGATCGCCGCCACCGTGAAGAACCTGGAATCCGTGATGACACTGATCGCCGAGGAGGAACGATGACCAGCGCCGGACACGCCCCCGTCCTGAAGGCCGACGACGTCGACGTGGTCCGCGACGGCACCCCGCTGCTGCGCTCCGTCTCGCTGACCGTCCGCCAGGGCGAGCACTGGGCCCTGCTCGGCCCCAACGGCGCGGGCAAATCCACCCTCCTCAGCCTGCTCGGCGCGCACGCCCACCCCACCCGGGGCGCGGTGGAAGTGCTCGGGCGCACCCTGGGCCGGGTCGACCTGCGCGAGCTGCGGGCGTACGTGGGCCATGTCGACCCCCGGCATCCGCTGCGCTCCCCGCTGCGGGCGCGGGACGTCGTCCTGACCGGGCTGACCAACACCGTCGAGCCGGTCCCCCGCCGCCACCCCGACCCCGCCCAGCGCGAACGGGCCGAGCACCTGCTGACCACCCTGGGCATCGGCGACAAGCTCGACGCCCGCTGGCCGACGCTCTCCCAGGGCCAGCGCGGCCGCGTCCTGATCGCCCGCGCCCTGATGCCCCGCCCCCGGCTGCTCCTGCTCGACGAACCGGCCACCGGCCTCGACCTGGCCGCCCGCGAACAACTCCTGGACAGCCTCGACGCCCTCCGCCTCGCCCACCCGGACCTGGCCACGGTCCTGGTGACCCACCACCTGGAGGAGCTGCCCGCGTCCACCACCCACGCGATGCTCCTGCGCGACGGCCAGTGCCTGGCGTCGGGAGCCGTGGACGAGGTGGTGACCACCGACCACATCACCAAGTGCTTCGACCACCCGGTCCACATCACCCGCACCGACGGCCGCTGGACGGCCCGTACCGTACGGTCCCCTCACCCGGCCGCCGACGAAGCGCTCACCGACCCAGGATCCGGTCCACCTCGGCCAGCTGCCCGGGACTGAGCGGCCCCTTGGCGATCGCGCCCGCGTTCTCCTCGGCCTGGGCGACCGTACGGAACCCGGGAATGGGGACCGTCCGCGGGTCGCGGGCCCAGATCCAGGCGAGGGCGCCCTGCGCGAGGGTGCGGCCGTCGCTGGTGAGTACGGACCGCAGGGCGTCGACCCGCTGGAGCCAGACCGGGTCGGCGCCTTCGTTCGCGGTGAACCCCGGCAGCCAGGCGGGCGGAGCGTTGCGGATGTCCCCGCTCTCCAGGGCGCGCCCGGCTGCGTGCTTGCCGGTGAGCAGCCCCATCGCGAGGGGACTGCGGCTGATGCTCGCGAGGTCCGACCCCGCACAGAGCGCCAGCAGCTCAGGCGCGTCCTGGAGGATGTTCAGACGGTGCTGGACGGCGGTGCAGTGCGGGCCCTCGGCGAAGACGGCGGCCCGATCGGGGTCGTCGGTGCTCCACGCGTACGCGCGGATGAGCCCCTCGCGCACCAGCTCCTCACAGACGTCGCGGAGCCGGGCGGCGCGTTCGGGGTCGGCGTCGGAGATGTGGAGCTGGTACAGGTCGATGTGGTCCGTGTCCAGGCGCCGCAGGGAGGCGGTCAGGGCGCGGCGTACGTGCTCCGGCGAGTCGTCCTGGCCGTCGCGGGTCCGGGCGCGCTCGTCAAAGACATTGCCCCACTTCGTGGCGAGCACGACATCGCCGCGGCGCTTCCCGAGAGCACGGCCGAGCACGCGCTCGCTGTGGCCGGTGCCGTACACATCGGCGGTGTCGAAGAAGGTGACGCCGAGGTCGAGCGCGCGCCGGATGGCCCGCACGGACTCCTCGTCGTCGACCCTGCCCCAGCCCAGCGGCTGCCCCTCGGCGGACCACCACTCACCGCCGATGGCCCAGCAGCCGAAGCCGAGGGCGCTCACCTCGATGCCACTGCGGCCCAGCGTCCTGTTGTGCCCCATGGTCTCCATGCCGGTGAACGATAGGAGTTGGAGCGCACACAAAGGCAAGCGCCGTCCCGACCTCGTGGCAGGACTCGTCGGCGAGGACATCGCGGCCCGGCGGCAGGGGGCAGGGGGCAGGGGGCAGGGGTCAGGACACCGGCCGGGAGTCCGCCCAGACGCTTTCGAACTCGTCCCGGTAGGTGCCGAAGAGCCCGGCGTCGCCCTCCTCCGGGTCGCGCCCCTCGCGCACCACCTCGCGCCCCCGGCCGCCGCCGCGCAGGACCAGGACCGGGGCCTCCATGCCCCGGGCCTTGCGCAGGTACGACTGGACGACCGCGAGGCCGTCCGAGCCGTCGCCGTTGACCAGGTAGGCGGTGAAGCGGGGCGTCTCGTCGAAGACGTGGATCTCGAAGGCGCCCGGGTCGCGCAGGGCGGCGCGCACTCGGCGCATATGGAGGATGTTCATCTCCACCGAGCGGCTCAGCTCGCCCTTCTTCAGCCCCAGCTCGCGCTCCCGCCGCCGCACCGCGCTGCTCGCGGGGTTGAGGAAGAGCAGCCGGGCCCGGCACCCGGCCTCGGCCAGCCGGACCAGGCGGCGGCCGGAGTAGTTCTGGACCAGCAGGTTGAGCCCGATGCCGACCGCGTCCAGCCGCCGGGCGCCCGCGAACAGGTCCTCGACGGGCAGCTGCCGCTGGAGCCGCACCCGGTCGGAATGGACGCCCACCACATCCGCGTACCGGTCGCCGACCAGGTCCTCGACCGCGTCGATGGGCAGCCGGTCGGTGGACGGGGAGCCGGTGCCGCTGCCCAGGATCTCCAGCAGCCGGGCCGAGGCGCGCTCGGCCTGGGCCAGCACGGTCCCGGACAGGGCGCGGTTGCGGGAGACGACGTTACGGGCGACCTCCAGCTCGTCCAGGGCCAGCTCCACCTCGCGCCGGTCGTCCAGATAGGGCTCGAAGCACGGCCAGTGCTGGACGAGGAGTTCGCGCAGCTGGGGCAGGGTGAGGAAGCTGAGCACGTTGTCGTCGGCCGGGTCGAGCAGATAGCCCTTGCGGCGGCTCACCTCCCGTACCGCCACGGCCCGCTGCACCCACTCCTGACCGGCGGGCCCGGCGGCGGCGATGACCCAGTCGTCGCCGTGGACGGGTTCGTAGATCGGCCGGAGCACCGCGCCGACCACCGCGCGCAGCCGCTGTTCGACCAGATTCAGCCAGATGTAGGCCCGCCCGGCCCGGCGTGCGCGCGTCCGCACCTCGTCCCAGGCGTCCGCGCCCCAGTCCAGTTCCGCTCCGATCTCCATCGGACGCACCAGGGACACCGCACCGGGGGGTGCCTCGGTGGAGCCGTCACCCCCGGGACCTCCGTCACCAGGGGGCAGCTCCAGCCCGCCCGAGCTCACCTGTGCACCGCCTTCCGCCCCCGCTCCAACGATCACCGCAGACTACTGCTCAGGAGGGGGCGGTGCGACACTCCGGTTCGACCTGAGATTCAACCTTCCTCTTCGGCGGGGCGGTTGTGATGGCGGAGTGCAGAAGACGTGATGTCACCCGGTAGGGCGAACCGATATGGCCGTAGGTTGCCTCCCCTGCGCGGAAGTTCCACCGAAACCGCCGTTCTCCCGCCGAAGTTGGGAAAGGATGCGTCGTCGGTCGGTTCCGGGCCGGGGCCCGCGGTGCTCGCGGCCCCGGGAGAAGAAGTGGAAGAGTCGGCGTATGCAGGTCTGGCCGGGACACGCTTATCCCCTGGGCGCCACGTACGACGGCGCCGGAACCAACTTCGCGGTGTTCTCCGAGGCCGCCACGCGGATCGAACTGTGTCTGCTGCACGACGACGGCTCGGAGACCGCGGTCGAGCTGCGCGAGACCGACGGGTTCGTCCGCCATGCCTATCTGCCGGGCATCATGCCGGGCCAGCGCTACGGCTTCCGGGCCCACGGCCCGTACGAACCGGAGCACGGCGACCGCTGCAACTCCGCCAAGCTGCTGCTGGACCCGTACGCCAAGGCCATCAGCGGGAAGATCGACTGGGGTGAGGAGGTCTACGGCTACCACTTCTACCGCCCCGACAAGCGCAATGACCTGGACTCGGCCCCCCATACGATGGCCTCGGTCGTGGTCAATCCGTATTTCGACTGGGGCGACGACCGTCCGCCGCGCACCGACTACCACCGCACGGTCATCTACGAGGCCCATGTGAAGGGCCTGACCATGCGCCATCCGCGGCTGCCGGACGAGCTGCGCGGGACGTACGCGGCGCTGGCCCACCCGGCGATCATCGAGCATCTGACGGAGCTGGGCGTCACCACGCTGGAGCTGATGCCCGTACACCAGTTCGTCCACGACCACCGGCTGGTCGACGCGGAGCTGGCCAACTACTGGGGCTACAACACCATCGGTTTCTTCGCCCCGCACAACGCCTACGCGTCCTGGGGCGACCGGGGGCAGCAGGTGCTGGAGTTCAAGTCGGCGGTGCGGGCGCTGCACCAGGCGGGCATCGAGGTCATCCTCGACGTCGTCTACAACCACACCGCCGAGGGCAACCACCTGGGCCCGACGCTCTCCTTCCGGGGGCTGGACAACGCCTCGTACTACCGGCTGACCGACGACCGGCGGTACTACATGGACACCACCGGCACCGGGAACTCCCTGCTGATGCGGAGCCCCCACGTACTCCAGCTGATCATGGACTCGCTGCGGTACTGGGTGACCGAGATGCGGGTGGACGGCTTCCGCTTCGATCTGGCGGCGACGCTGGCCCGCCAGTTCCACGAGGTCGACCGGCTCTCGTCGTTCTTCGACCTGGTGCAGCAGGACCCGGTGGTCAGCCAGGTGAAGCTGATCGCCGAGCCGTGGGACGTCGGCGAGGGCGGCTACCAGGTGGGGAACTTCCCGCCGCTGTGGACCGAGTGGAACGGAAAGTTCCGGGACACCGTGCGCGATCTGTGGCGCGGTGAGCCGCGCACCCTGGCCGAATTCGCCTCCCGGCTCACCGGCTCCTCCGACCTCTACCAGAACGACGGCCGCCGCCCGCTGGCCTCCGTCAACTTCGTCACCTGCCACGACGGCTTCACCCTGCGCGACCTGGTGAGCTACGACGAGAAGCACAACGAGGCCAACGGGGAGTCCAACCAGGACGGCGAGAGCTACAACCGCTCCTGGAACTGCGGCACCGAGGGCGAGACCGACGATCCTCAGGTGCGGGTGCTGCGCCGCCGCCAGATGCGCAACTTCATCGCGACCCTGATGCTCTCCCAGGGCGTGCCCATGCTCAGCCACGGCGACGAGTTCGCCCGCACCCAGGGCGGCAACAACAACGCGTACTGCCAGGACAACGAGACCTCCTGGGTCCGCTGGCCCCTCCCCGGCAAGGACGCCGCCGAGGAGGACCGGGAGGCCCTGGAACTGCTCCGCTTCACCCGCTCGCTGATCTGGCTCCGCCGCGACCACCCGGTCTTCCGCCGCCGCCGCTTCTTCCACGGCCGCCCGGTGGAGGGCACCCACGACGAGCTGTCCGACATCGCGTGGTTCACCCACGAGGGCGAGGAGATGCGCCAGCGCGACTGGCAGGCCGTCCACGCCAAGTCCCTCGCCGTCTTCCTCAACGGCAGCGCGATCTCGGAGCCGGGGGTGCGGGGTGAGCGCATCACCGACGACTCGTTCCTGCTGCTGTTCAACGCCCACCACGAGCCCCTGGACTTCGTCGTGCCCGTCGACCACGGCAAGCAGTGGCAGGTCATCGTGGACACGGCGGTCCCGGAGGGCGTGGAGCCGGGCAGCGGCCAGAAGGTCGCCGCGGGCGACCGGCTGACCCTGGTGGACCGCAGCCTGATGGTCCTGCAGCGCCCGGCGTGAGGCCGAGCCTCAGTGGTAGCGCTTCAGCTCTCCCGGGCGCGCGAAGTAGAACCCGCGTGCCCCCTGCTGCTCGCCTACGCCCCTGTCCCTGTCCCCGCCCCCGCACAGGCACGGCACGCCGTCCTGCCCTTGCACCAGGTGGCGGCCGCTGAGGACGCGCTTGCCGTCGAATCGGCGGCCGCTGAAGCCGAAGATGTGCGTTCCCCGGCCCAGCCCCATCAGGCCCGCCACGACCCGCGCCGCCGGTACGGACAGGCCGTCGGAGACGAGCGGGACGTAGAGGAAGAGGTTCAACTTGTCCCGCGCCCGGGGGCCGGTCCACAGGGCGACAGTCACCGCGGGCTCGTCCTCCTCCGGGACGCAGCCGCGTACGTAATACGGTCTGGCCACCGGCGCCGCCGTGTAGTGCCAGAGCACGGCGGCGACGGCGCGCTGCGCCCGGGAGAGGCACGGTGGCGAACAGATCGGCTGCCGACTCGGCACGGGCGCGTTCCCCCAGCTCGACGGTGACGTGGCTGTCGTCCGCATGCTAGGCGCTGTCCGTCACCGTCAGCCCCACCCGGTCCGCCGCGTCGAAGTCATCGTCGACGGTGACGACATCGCGCCCCGCAGCGTCCAGCAGCGAGGCGGCGATGGCCGCGCGCATCCCGGTGGCGCAGTGCGCCCACACGGTCCCTTCCGGGATCTCGCCGAGCCGCCCGCGCAGCTGGTGGAGGGGGATGTGCACGGACTCGCCGACGCGGCGGTGCGCGCGCTCGGAGTCGCGGCGTACGTCGAGCACCACCACCCGGTCCCCACGGCGGCGGGCGGCCGCCAGCGCGGCGAAGTCGGCGCACGGGAACGAGGCGAGCCGATCGCCGTCGGCGACCCAGTTCCGGGGCGCGCCGAGCGCGGCGGCGGCCGGGCGGTCGATGCCGACGCGGGCCAGCTCCCGCTGGGCCCCGGCCAGCTGACCCGGCGTCTCGGCGAGCAGCGTCAGGGGCTTGCCCCACGGGATCAGCCAGGCCAGATACGTGGCCAGCTTGCCGTCGCTCGCGAAGTTGAGCGTCCCGGCGACATGCCCCTCGGCGAACGCCACCCGGCTCCGCAGGTCCACCACCCACTCCCCCGCCGCGAGCCGTGCGGCGAGCTGCCGTGGGTCGGCGAGCCGGGGCGGCGTCAGGTCCACGGGCGGCGGTCCGGCCGCGTTGATCGGGCCTACGTGGGTGTAGTACGCGGGCACGTCGTCCAGCCCCGCGAGGAGCCGGGCGACGAACGGCTCCACGTCCAGGGTGAAGGCGTCGTTGACGTCGCGTTCCCGGCCGATCGTGGTCGCGTCGCCCCGCGCCTGGGTGGAGGAGCAGAAGCTGCCGAAGCCGTGCGTGGGCAGCACCGGCACCTCGTCGCCGAGCTGGTCGGCAAGGTGTCGTACGGAGCTGTGCTGGGCCCTGGCCAGCGGCTCGGTGAGCCACGGCTCGACCAGATCGGGCCGCCCCACCGCGCCGATCAGCAGCGACCCGCCCGTGAAGACGGCCGCCGCGCGCCCCGCCTCCTCCAGCACATAGGCGGTGTGATGCGGGGTGTGCCCCGGGGTGGCGACCGCGCGCAGCACCAGGTCGTCGTCCACGGGGTACGTATCGCCGTCGGCCACCGGCGTACGGGCGACAGCGACCCGGGCCTCGGCGGGGACGAGGTAGCTCGCCCCGGTGAGCCGGGCCAGCTCCGGACCGCCGGTCACATAGTCGTTGTGCACATGGGTTTCGGCGACATACGCGATGCGCACGCCCCGCCGGGCGGCCTTGGCGATCACCGCGTCGACATCCCGGGGCGGGTCGACGGCGACCGCCGTGTGCGGCCCGCCCGCGAGATAGCTGCGGTTTCCCAGGCCTTCGATGTCCACGGTGTCGATGAAGAACACAGCCGCGACTCCTTCACGGACGGCCCGACGATCCGGGCGGGCCTGACCTCACATGGTCCTGACCCGCCGAGTACCCCGGCGACAGAACACTCACATCGGCACTCACATCGGCACACGCATGCGCCCGGATGGAGGTGCGGCCTCTCATCGGGCGCGACATGTGGGTACGTACGTTCATATGACGGCTGAACCCCTCGTACCCTCCGCCACCTACCGGCTTCAGCTCCAGCCCGCCTTCCCCTTCGCGGCCGCCGAGCGGGCCGTCCCGTACCTGGCCTCGCTCGGCGTCTCCCATCTGCATCTGTCGCCCGTCCTGGAGGCCTGCCCCGGGTCGGCGCACGGCTACGACATCGTCGACCCCACCGCCGTACGGGCGGAGCTGGGCGGCGAGGAGGGGCTGCGCGCCCTGGCCCGCACGGCCCGGGCGCACGGCCTCGGGCTGATCGCCGACATCGTGCCGAACCATATGGCGGTGCCGGTTCCGGAACGGCTCAACCGGCCGCTGTGGGAGGTGCTGCGGGACGGTCCCGAGTCGCGTTACGCCCGGTGGTTCGACATCGACTGGGCCGAGCACGGCCGCAAGGTGCTGCTGCCCGTACTCGGCGGGCCGCTCGGCGACGAGTGGGAGCGGCTGCGGGCGGGGGACGACGGGGTGCTGCGCTACTACGACCACGAGTTCCCGCTGCGCCCCGGCACCGAGCGGCTGCCGCTCGCCGAACTGCTGGACGCCCAGTGGTACCGGCTCGGCTGGTGGCGGCTGGCCCGCACCGAGCTGAACTACCGCCGCTTCTTCACCATCTCCGAGCTGATCGCGGTGCGCGTCGAGGACCCGGAGGTCTTCGACGCGACCCACGGCAAGCTGCTGGAGCTGCTGCGCGACGGGGTGATCGACGGCCTGCGGGTGGACCACCCGGACGGCCTCGCCGACCCCGAGGGCTATCTGCGGCGGCTGGATCAGGCGGTACGGGCGGCGACGGGCGGCCGCCGCTGGACCGTCGCGGAGAAGATCCTCGCCCGCGACGAACCCCTCCCCGCCCACTGGCCCGTCGCCGGTACCACCGGCTACGACGCGCTGCACCACATCGACGGCCTCTTCGTCGACCCGGACGGCCTGGCGAAGCTGACCGCCGTCTACCAGAGCTACACCGCCGCCCCGCTGGACGAGGGCGGCGACTGGACTGCCACGGTCCGCCGAGCCGCCCACCACGTGGTGACCCACGAACTGGCCGCCGAGGTCAACCGCCTGACCCGCACCGCCACCCGCATCTGCGCCGCCTCCCTCCCCCTGCGCGACCACGCCCCCTGGGCCCTCCACACGGCGATCCGCGCCCTGCTCGTACGCCTACCGGTCTACCGCCCGTACGCCACGGTGCGCCTTGCCGGGGCGGCGGGGGCGGATGCGGCGGCAGGGGCGGATGCGGCGGTTGGGGCGGCCGGGACGGACACCTCAGCCGGGGCAGACGCAACGCACCCGGCATACCCGGCGGTTGGGCCGGACACGGCGGCCGGAACGGACCCCTCGGCCGGAGCACACGCGACCGACACGGCGACCAGGGCACGCTCAGCGGACGCGGCACACCCAGCCGCCGGGACGAACACAGCGCACCCGGAGGACGCGGCGGTTGGACCGCACACGACAGCCGGGGCCGACACGACGGCCAGGGCGAACGCGCCGCGCCCAGCGGTCGGGGCGCACACGGCAGACGCGGCGCACGCCCCGACCGGGGCACAGGCGGCGGCCGGGGCCGACACGGCGGCAGGCGCAACAACCGAGACCGACGCGGAGATGCTGCACCGGGCCGCGCAGGACGCCCGTACGGCCGCCTTCGCCGTCGCGGACGAGGCCCGAGCCGTGGACACCGTACGAGACGCGGCGCTCGGCAGGCTCGGCGACGGCCCGGACCACCGCGACTTCTGCGCCCGCTTCGCCCAGACCGCCGCCGCGCTGCGCGCCAAGTCCGTCGAAGACACCGCCTTCTACCGCTACACCCCGCTGCTCTCGGCCGCCGAGGTGGGCGGCGACCCCGGCCGCCCGGCCGTCTCCCCCAATGACTTCCACACCTTCGCCGCCCGGCTGCTCCGCGACTGGCCGACGACCGGCACGGTGCTGTCCACCCACGACACCAAGCGCAGCGCGGACGTACGGGCCCGGATCGCGGCGCTCACCGAGTCCCCGGCCTGGTGGGGACGGCTGCTGGCGGAACTGTCCCCCCAACCGGAGGCCCCCGATCCGCACCTCGCCTGGACGGCCTGCCAGACAGCGCTGGGCCTAGGCACCGCAGCCCCGGAACGGCTCGTCCCGGCCGTACTCAAGGCGGTCCGCGAAGCGGGTCTCCACACCACCTGGACCGAGCAGAACGCCACGTACGAAGACGCCGTGACCGCCTACCTGGAGTCCGCCCCATGGGCAGCCCTGGACGCCTTCGAGACCGAAATCGCCGCCCCCGCCCGGGCCAACACGCTCGGCGCGGCCCTGCTGCACCTGACCATGCCGGGCGTGCCCGACCTGTACCTGGACACCGAGCGCGCCTACCGCGCCCTCGTCGACCCGGACAACCGCCGCCCGCCCACGCTGGACGCCCCGGCGGCCGACGACCCGCTATCCACCGAGAAACTCATGCTCACCCGGACGGCACTACGGCTGCGCCGCGACCACCCGAACTGGTTCGGCCCCGGCAGCACCTACACCCCCCTGATCGCCGCGGGCCCGGCGTCCGCCCACTGCGTAGCGTTCCAACGCACCAACAGCCCGAACACCGGCGCCATCACCATCGTCACCCGCCTCTCCCACCGTCTGGCAGAGTCCGGCGGCTGGGACCGCACCCACCTCCCCCTCCCTCCCGGCCCCTGGCGCAACCTCCTGACCGACCGCACCACCGAGGCCCCAACCCCCCTCGCCGACCTACTGGCCCACCTCCCGGTGGCCCTGCTGGTCCGTTGACTCAGCCGCCCCAGTAGTCCGCAAGCATCTCGCCCGGCCAGCTGGGCCCGGAGACCTCACCCCGTGGGCCCATCTCCTTGAAGTAGGGCGCGAGGTCGAGAACAGGGCTGCCGTCGATGGCGTCCAGGTCCGTCACATGAAGATCCAGACCGTCGACCTTCAAGAGACGGGGGAACGACTGGGCGAGTTGATTCGGCCGCCGATGATTGCGATGCACGAACGTCCCCGTGGCGGGCCACCTGGGGTCGTTCCGTGGACTGCGCACATGCAGGGCGACGTCATCAGGCGAAGCCTTGTGGAAGTGCCAGACGACCAAGAGGTGCGAGAACGCGTCCAGCCCTTGGACCACCTCTGCCGGGAAGCCCGGATCGAGCCGGATAACAGCCGTACCGCCCCAGTGGTCGTCCGTCGGCTCGGTGCGCCCGCCGACGACGATCCCGATGGGCTTGATCTCAAGCGCACCGATCATGCTCTTCCCCTCATTCCGTCTTCACTTGGGGTGTAAGGACACCGCAGACGACGTTCACCGACAAGCCGCCGCAAGGAGCTGCTGATGCATTTACAGTCACACCCCCGCGCGCTACGTTCACAAAGCAACTTGGGAGCGCTCCCATACCGACGGTTCCTGACCCGATCACGTCGAAGGGAAGACCAGCGCAATGGCTCGACGATTACTGGCCCCCGCACGCCCCCCACACCCGCCGGGCAACTCCCGCGCCCGTGGATACGTCCTGCTGGTACTGCTCTCCGTGCTGCCCGCCCTGGGCCTCGTCTTCTTCTCCGGAGGCAGCGCTTCCGCTCACGGCGCGCCCATGGCGCCGGGCAGCCGCACCTATCTGTGCTGGAAGTACAGCCTGTCCAGCACCGGTGAGGTCAAGCCGACCAACCCGGCCTGCAAGGCCGCGTTCAACAAGAGTGGCGCGACCCCGTTCTACAACTGGTTCGCGGTGCTCCGCTCGGACGGCGCGGGCCGGACCAAGGGCTTCATCCCCGACGGCAAGCTGTGCAGCGGCGCGGCCACCGTCTACGACTTCTCCGGCTTCGACCTGGGCAGCAAGGACTGGCCGGTGACGCATCTGACCTCCGGCAAGTCGATGCAGTTCTCGTACAACGCCTGGGCCGCGCACCCGGGTTCGTTCCGCAGCTACGTCACCAAGAGCCCCATCGATCCGACGAAGCCGCTCACCTGGAACGACCTGGAGGACCAGCCGTTCGACACGGTGACCAACCCGCCGCAGACCGGCCCGGTCGGCACGGTCGACGGCAAGTACACGTGGAACGCCACCCTGCCCTCGGGCAAGAGCGGGCGCCACGTCATCTACACCGTGTGGACCCGCTCGGACAGCCAGGAGACCTTCTACAGCTGCTCCGACGTGGTCTTCGACGGCGGCAACGGCGAGGTGACGGTCCCGGGCGCCGACTCCGGCGGCGGCGATCCCACGGACCCGACCGACCCGACCGACCCGCCGACCGCCAAGTGCACCGCGACCCAGAAGACCACCGGCACGTGGAACGGCGGCTACCAAGCCGAGGTGAAGGTGACCAACACCGGTGCCACGCCCATCTCCTCGTGGATGGTCGACTGGACCCTGCCGTCCGGCCAGCGGGTCGACAGCGTCTGGAACGGCAAACTGGCCAGCGGCAGTACGGCGGCCTCGGTCACCAACGCCGACTGGAACGGCTCCCTGGCCGCCGGAGCTTCGACCACCTTCGGCTACGTCGCCAGCGGCGGCTCCCCGGACACGGCGGCCGCCCCGATCTGCATGGTGCACTGATCCGCTCACCGAACTGTCAGCGCACCTCCCCCGCCGGTCTGCCGCCCCCGTCCCCTCCGGACGGCAGACCGGCCCCGCGAGGCCGTTCGGTTCAAGCGTCCAGTGAGAAAGCGTTCTTGGCATGCGAGACGGATGCCTCGGAGGCGGGCCCGCCGGGATTCTCGGTGGCCAGAGCCTGGTTGAGGGCGACGAAGGGACGCATCCGCCGCTCGTAGCGAGCGTACGCGGCGCGGTGATCGCCGTGCGCCCGGGCGAGACAGTCGGCCAGCGCGTGAGCGCCCACCAGGGCCAGGCTGGTGCCTTGCCCCGAGAGCGGGGAAGGGCAATAACCGGCGTCTCCGAGCAGGGCCACCCTGCCACGTGACCAGCCGTCCATCCGGATCTGGGCCATGGCATCGCAGTAGAAATCGGGCGCCTCCCGGGCGGCCTTGGCCAGGCGGGCCCCCTCCCACCTCAGGGAAGCGAGCTTGTCGACGACGAGTTGCCGAAGGGCGCCGCCGCCCCGGAGATCGCGGGCAAGGGGCGCGGACTGGAAGCCGAAGGCAACCCTGAGCTGGGTGTTGTCACGCACGGGCATGATGCCGAAGCCCACGTCGCCATCCCGGAGCCACACCTGCCAGTCGTCCAGCGCGAGGAAGTTGTCCGCGCTGAACACGGAGAGGTAGCTGCCCAGGTGATGGGCGAATCGGTGCTCGGGGCCGAAGGCCAGGCGCCGTACGGTCGAATGCAGGCCGTCCGCGCCGATCACGAGGTCGAAGCCGCGGGAGGCCCCGTGGGCGAAGTCGACGCGCACGCCGGTCTCGTTCTCGTCAAGCGCGGTGACGCTGTCGCCGAAGAGGTACTCGACATCCGCGCGCGTGTGTTCGTACACCATCCGCACCAGGTCCTCACGCAGCAGCTCGATGTCGTCGCTGTCGAGGCGGCCGCTGCTGAAGGCCATCTCGGTGGAGCGATCGATCTCAAAGCCTTCGGGGTCGAGGATCGACATGCCACGCATCCGGGTCCGCACGCGTCGCGCCTGCTCCAGCAGGCCCATCCGCTCGACGACGTCGAGCGCGACACCCCGGACGTCCACGGCCTGGCCGCCGGGGCGCGGCTCCGGGGCGCGTTCGACGACGGTGACCTCGAAGCCGTGGCGGTGAAGCCAGTAGGCGAGCGCGGGCCCGGCGATTCCGCCGCCGGAGATGAGAACAGTCTGCATGTGATCTCCTCCAATACGCTGTACGCGCACTGAACGTACGGCGTACGCACACCTCCTTCAACTGGCCAAATGAACGCTCTGAACTAGGACAGCGGGGATCCGTTCGGCGTCGCCGCTGCTACCCTCTGCACTAGTACAGGCCGGAAAGGTGGCAGGACGTGACGAAGCCCACAGGCGCATCCGTGCCGCCCTACCTGCGCATCGTCGCCAGGATCCGGCGGCGCATCGCCGACGGTGAACTGGGCCCCGGCGACCCGGTTCCCTCAACCCGTCAGATCGCCAGGGAATGGGGTGTCGCACTCGCCACCGCCACCAAGGCCCTGACTACCCTGCGCCTTGAGGGCCTGGTCGAGACCCGCCCCCGGGCGGGCAGCGTCGTCGCCGGAACCGTTCCGGTCACACCGCCCCGCAGGCCCTCGCCACCCGCCCCGCCCTCCGATCCGGAGCTGACCCTCGACCGGATCGTCCGCGCGGCCATCGACATCGCCGATACCGAAGGGCTGTCGGCGCTCTCCATGCGCGGCGTCGCGGCCCGGCTCGGTGTCGCCGCCATGTCCCCCTACCGGTATCTCCCCAGCAAGGACGATCTCGTCCTGCTCATGGCCGACGCCGCGTTCGGCGAGGCGACCTACCCCGCCGACGCGCCCGAAGGCTGGCGCTCCCGCATCGAGCTGGGCGCTCGGACCCTGTGGACCCTGTACCGCAGGCACCCGTGGCTGGCGCAACTCGGCTCCCTCACCCGCCCGTTGCTCGTGCCCAACCTGATCGCCCACGGCGAATGGATGCTGAGCGCCCTCGACGGACATGGCCTCGACCCCACCACCCTGTTCGACATCCATGTACTGATCTACAGCCATGTCCAGGGCCTGGCGGTGCACCTGGAGTGGGAGGCGCACGCCGAAGCCTCCACGGGCCAATCGGAAGACCAGTGGATGGACAGCCGGACTCCCGCCCTCCGGGCGCTGGTGGAGTCCGGCCGCTTCCCCACCTTCACCAAGGTGGTCGGAGCCTTCGACGACGGCTATGACCTGCGTCTCGACGCGCTCTTCGCCTCCGGCTCCAAGGCGCTCCTCGACGGCCTGACCCCCATCATCGAAGGCCAGGCGACGGCAGATCGGCCTCGCTCAGCAGGGTCGTGAAGGCGGCGGTCGCGCCGGTGAGGGGGACTCGGGAGAAGGCGGTCAGTTCGCGGCGCCAGGGTGGGTCCAGGGGGATCGTCGCGCAGGTGTGGCGGGCTGCCGCGTGGGCGGGGGCTATGAGGATGCCCAGGCCGGCGGCGGCCATGGCCACGGCGGTCGAGCTGTGTTCGGTGTCCACGGCGGTGCGGGGCGTGAAACCGGCGCGTTCGCAGGCCAGGTCCAGGAAGCGGCGGCCGTCGACCACCGGTTCCAGGGCGCAGCGCACCCAGTCGCGGTCCGCAAGGTCGGTGAGGCGTACGGCCTCGCGGGAGGCCAGGGGGTCGTCCGGGGCCACGACGACCATCACCTCCTCCTCGCCCAGGGACACCACGGGCCCGTCCCACCCTTTCGGCCGGTGGCCGACCGCGAGGTCCGCCACGCCGTGGTCCATGGCGTCGCGCAGTTCCTCGCCGGTGGCGTACTCGTGCAACACCAGGCGCATGCCCGGGCGTTCGCGCCGCCAGCGGGCGAAGTGGGCGGGCAGGACGCCGACCGCGAGGGCATGCAGGGTCGCGAGGTGGAGTTCCCCGCCCTCCGCGTCGGCGGCGGCGTGCGCGGCGCGCCAGGCCCGTCCGGCGCTGCGCACGGCCAGTTCGGAGTGCGGCAGGAAGGCGCGGCCCATGGGGGTGAGCCGTACGCCGCGTGGCAGCCGCTCCAGCAGCGGGCCGCCCACCTCCCGTTCCAGGGCCTTGATCTGGTGGGAGAGCGCGGACTGGGTGACGCCCAGCAGATCGGCGGCGCGGGTGAAGGACGCCTCCTCGACGACGGTCATCAGGTATTCCATCTGGCGCAGGCTCATGTGTCCTTCTGGATATGAAGGTTGCTCATGGATTCCAGAGAGACAATGCCTTGGACTCATGGGTTCCTCAAGGCGGAGCCTGACGGCATGTATGAGCATGAGACGGACATCATCGTCATCGGCGGCGGCACCGGCGGTTACAGCACCGCGCTGCGCGCCGCCGCGCTGGGTCTGCGGGTCGTCCTCGCCGAGCGGGAGCTGATCGGCGGGACTTGTCTGCATCGCGGCTGCATCCCCAGCAAGGCGATGCTGCACGCGGCCGAGCTGGTGGACGGGATCGCGGAGGCGCGGGAGCGCTGGGGGGTAAAGGCGACCCTGGACGCGGTGGACTGGCCCGCGCTGACCGCGACCCGCGACGACATCGTGGCTCGTAACCACCGTGGGGTGGAGGGGCAGCTCTCGCACGCGGGCGTCGAGGTGGTCCGGGGCAGCGCCGCCCTCACCGGTCCGCGTACGGTGCGGATCGAGCGCCACGGGGAGTGGATCGCACGCCGGGGCGTCGTCGTGGCCACCGGCTCGCGGCCCCGTACGCTGCCGGGCCTCGCGCCGGACGGGCGGCGGGTCGTCACCAGCGACGACGCGCTGTTCGCGCCCGGACTCCCGGCCTCCGTCCTGGTGCTGGGCGGGGGCGCGATCGGCGTCGAGTACGCCTCGCTGCACCGCTCCATGGGCGCGCGAGTGATCCTCGTCGAGGCGGCGGACCGGCTGCTGCCGCTGGAGGACGCCGATGTCAGCCGCCATCTGACGCGCGGGCTGAAGAAGCGCGGCGTGGAGGTGCTGACCGGGGCGCGGCTGGATGGGGCCGAGCCGTACGAGGACGGGGTGCGGGCCGCCGTCCGCCCAAAGCGCGGCGAGACGCGCGAGCTGGACGTGGAGCGGCTGTTGGTCGCCGTCGGCCGCGAACCGGTGACGGACGGGCTGGAGCTGGGCGCCGCCGGACTCGCCACCGACGCGCGCGGGTTCCTCGCGCCCGCCGACTGGTCGCGGCTGGAGACGGCCATACGAGGCATCCACGCCGTGGGGGACGTACTGCCCCCGCCGTCCCTGGGGCTGGCCCACGCGTCGTTCGCGGAGGGTCTGTTGGTCGCCGAGGCGCTGGCGGGCGGCTCGCCCCGGCCGGTGGACTACGACGCGGTGCCGCGCGTCACGTATTCGAGCCCGCAGACGGCCTCGGTGGGGCTCTCGGAGGCCGAGGCGCGGGACCGTACGGGCGGGTGGGTCGTCGCCCACACCATGCGGCTGACCGCCGTCGCCAAGGGCATGGTGCACGGGCAGGGCGGGATGGTGAAGGTGGTCGCCGAGAAGACTGGCGGCGGGAAGGCGGACGGCGGGAAAGGGACCGGTCGCGTGCTCGGTGTCCACCTGGTGGGCCCGCACGTGTCGGAGATGATCGCCGAGAGCCAGCTCGTCGTCGGCTGGGACGCCGAACCGGCCGACGTGGCCCAGCACATCCACCCGCATCCCACCCTCTCGGAGGCGGTCGGCGAGGCGTATCTGACGCTCGCCGGGCGGGGGCTGCATCAGCAGTAGCCGAAATGGCGTGGACGGGGGCGAGTTGGTGACCCTAGAGTGCGCGTCAACGCCCGTGCAGACGAGGAAGGAGGCGCCGAGCCATGAAGACGTTCGCCATTCCGCGCTCCCGCCCCCTCTCCCCCGGGCGTACCCCCGTCTGATCACGCGATCCGACCGGGAGCGCATCGCGTCCCCGGAAGGAATCCCATGACCGGACTGGTCATCCGCGCGCTCACCGAGAGCGACGCGCATCTGTTTCACGCACTGCCCGGCACCGGCCCCGCGCTCGTCGGCCGGGGCCGTTTCGGCCACACGTACGCCACTGTCGGCCGGGGCGGCGAGTACCGCCCGGAGTGGACCTGGGTGGCGCTGCGCGGGGAGCGGGTCGTGGCCCGCGCCGCGTGGTGGGGCGGGCCGGACGACACCGCGCCCATCGCCCTGGACTGGTTCGACTTCGCCGAGGGCGAGGCCGAGGCCGCCGCGGAGCTGCTGCGCACCGCTCCCCTCCGCACCGAGTACGCCCTGCTGGCGCCGCCCGGCTGGCGCGACCGGCCGGACGAGCGCGCGGCGGTACGGGCCCGGGTCGACGCGGCCGTGGCGAGCGGGCTCAGCCCCCTGGTCGAGCGCTACCGCTACGAGTGGACGCCCGCCGCCGGACTTCCCGAGCGGCCGGGGCGGCTGGAGTTCCGGCCGGAACCCGACGAAGCGGTGATCGCCGACGTACTGCGCCACGTCCACCAGGACACGCTGGACGCACACGACCGCAAGACCATCGCCGAGCGCGGCATCGAGGCGGCGGTCGCTGAGAACCTGGAGCTGTTCCACTGGTTTCCCTCACCCCGCGAGTGGTGGCGGCTGGCGTGGACGCCGGGCGGGGAGGTCGTCGGCATCCAGGTACCCGCGCACAATCCGGCCGGGCCGTGCGTCGGCTTCATCGGGGTCGTCCCCGGGCAGCGCGGCCACGGCTACGCGTACGACCTGCTCGTGGAGTGCACCCACGACCTGGTGGAACGGGGCGCGACGAAGATCGCCGCCGCGACCGACCAGGGCAACCGGCCGATGGCCGCGCACTTCGCCAGGGCGGGCTACCCCCTCACCCAGGAGCGCATCGATCTCATCTGAGACTGGCCGGTCGCGCCCTGCTGCGCGCCCGGTGCTCCGTCCCACAGCATGGTTCCGAACCCGTCCGCAGGACGATGTGAGGAGACGTCAGTGCTGTTCGAGGTGTGGGCGCCGCATGCCGAACGGGTCGGGCTCCAGGTAGACGGCCGTACGCGTCCCATGGAGCGCGATCCCGGCCGCGACGGCTGGTGGCGGGCCGAGGCCGACGCGGAACACGGGACGCGCTACGGCTTCGCGCTCGACGGCGGGCCCCCGCTGCCCGATCCGCGCTCCCGGCGCCAGCCGGACGGGCCGGAGGGGCTGAGCGCGGTCGTGGACCACTCCCGCTTCCCCGGGGACGGGGAGCGGGAGTGGTTCGGGCGGCCGCTGCCGGGCGCGGTGCTGTACGAGCTGCACATCGGGACGTTCACCCCGGAGGGCACCTTCGACGCGGCCGCCGCACGACTTCCGCAGCTGGCCGCGCTGGGCATCACCCACGTGGAGCTGATGCCGGTGTGCCCGTTCCCCGGGACCCACGGCTGGGGGTACGACGGGGTCGCGCCGTGGGCCGTGCACGAGCCGTACGGCGGTCCCGAGGGGCTGGCCCGGTTCGTGGACGCGGCGCACCGGCACGGCCTCGGCGTCGTCCTGGACGTGGTGCACAACCACCTGGGGCCGTCCGGCAACCGCCTGCCCGAGTTCGGGCCGTACTTCACCGACACCCACCACACCCCCTGGGGTGCGGCGGTCAACCTGGACGCGC
The DNA here is from genome assembly GCF_042731515.1 of Streptomyces sp. NPDC059850. Classification (NCBI taxonomy): domain Bacteria; kingdom Bacillati; phylum Actinomycetota; class Actinomycetes; order Kitasatosporales; family Streptomycetaceae; genus Streptomyces; species Streptomyces sp. NPDC059850. Next base: position 24,149 of record NZ_JBHWJI010000038.1, on the reverse strand, counting down.
CCGGCTCCGACGAGGTCCGCGCGTACTTCATCGGCAGTGCCCTCGCCTGGCTGCGCGACTACCGGCTGGACGGGCTGCGGCTGGACGCCGTGCACGCGCTGCACGACACCCGGGCCCGGCACTTCCTGGCAGAGCTGTCCGCCGAGGTGGACGCGCTGGCGGCCCAGGTCGGCCGACCGCTGTTCCTGATCGGCGAGTCGGATCTGAACGACCCGCGCACCACCACCCCGCGCGAGGCGGGCGGCCACGGTCTGCACGCCCAGTGGAACGACGACTTCCACCACGCCCTGCACACGTACCTCACCGGCGAACGGCAGGGCTACTACGCCGACTTCGCCGCCGAGGGGCCAGCGGCCCTGGCCAAGACGCTCCAGCGGGGCTTCTTCCACGACGATACGTACTCGGCCTTCCGGGGCCGCCGCCACGGCGGCCCGCTGAACCCGCTCACCACCCCGGCCCACCGGCTCCTCGGCTACGCCCAGACCCACGACCAGATCGGCAACCGGGCGACCGGCGACCGGCTCTCGTCCCGGCTCTCCCCCGGGCTGCTGGCCTGCGCGGCGGCGCTCGTGCTGTGCGCGCCGTTCACGCCGATGCTCTTCATGGGCGAGGAGTGGGGCGCGGGGACGCCCTGGCAGTACTTCACCGACCACCAGGACCCGGAGCTGGCCGAGGCGGTACGGCGCGGCCGCCGCCGCGAGTTCGCCGCCCACGGCTGGGCGGAGGCGGACGTCCCGGACCCGCAGGACCCGGCGACCCGGCTGCGGTCCTGCCTGGACTGGACCGAGCCGGGCCGCGAGCCGCACCGCGCGCTGCTGGACTGGCACCGGCGGCTGATCGCGCTGCGCCGCGCGGAGCCCGCGCTGACGGCTCCCGACTGGTCCCGCACGGTGCCATTCCATGAGCCGGACGGCTGCTTCGGCTTCCGGCGCGGGCCGCTCCGTATCGTCGTCAACCCGCACGACCGCCCGGCGGACGCCCGGCTGGAGCAGGTCCCCGCCGAGGTGGTCGCCGCCTGGCGGCCGGTCGAGCCGCCGGGCCCGGACGGCACGCTGCGGCTGCCGCCGGAGTCGGCCGCGGTGCTCAGGTCGTACGAAGGCGGTCAGCCCTCCTGAGGGGCGAGCCGCAGCGAGATGGAGTTGATGCAGTAACGCTGATCGGTCGGGGTCGGATAGCCCTCGCCCGCGAAGACATGGCCGAGGTGCGAGCCGCAGCGGGAGCACCGCACCTCGGTGCGGACCATGCCGAGCGTGCGGTCCTCGATCAGCTCGACCGCGGACGAGTCCGACGGGTCGTAGAAGGACGGCCAGCCGCAGTGGCTCTCGAACTTCGTCTCGGAGCGGAACAGCTCCGCGCCGCACGCCCGGCAGGAGTAGACGCCGGTCGTCTTGGTGTCGGTGTATTCACCGGTGAAGGGGCGCTCGGTGCCCGCCTCGCGCAGGACCTGGTACTCCTGCGGAGTCAGCTCCGCGCGCCACTGTTCCTCCGGCTTGTCGATCTCGTACGCCATGGACGGACCCTCCTCAGCTCTCCCGGTTCGCCGGGCTCCTCAGGGCGCTCCGGGCTCGCCGCGTCTGCAGACGGGCGAGGATCTCCGGACCGAGGTCGGTGACATCGCCCGCGCCCATGGTGAGAACAAGGTCACCGGGCCCCGCCATTCCGGCGATCAGGCCGGGGATCGCGGACCGGTCGTGCTCGGCGGTCACGTCCGCGCCGTGGCGGCTCGCGGCGTCGATCACCAGGGCGCTGGTGATGCCGGGGACGGGGTCCTCGCGGGCCGGGTAGATGTCGAGGACGACGGAGGCGTCGGCCAGCGCCAGGGCCTCGCCCATCTCGGCGCCCAGCTCCTGCGTACGGCTGAACAGATGCGGCTGGAAGACCACCAGGACCCGGCCCTCCCCGGCGCCGCCGCGGATGGCCTCCAGGTCGGCGGCGATCTCGGTGGGGTGGTGCGCGTACGAGTCGATGACCTGCACCCCGGCCGCGGTGCCCTTGAGCTGGAGGCGCCGCTTGACGCCGGTGTACGAGGCGATCGCGGGGGCGAGGTCGCGGGCGGGCACGTCCAGGGCGGCGCCCGCGGCGAGCGCGGCGACGGCGTTGTGCGCGTAGTGGCGGCCGGGCACGGAGACGGTGAACGTCAGCTCCTCACCGCCCAGGGCCTCCGCGAGCCGCACGGTGACCTCGCTGGTCAGCCCGTGCGGGACGACCTCCAGGACCCGTACGTCCGCGTCGGCGGCCTCACCGTAGGTGAGCACCCGCAGGCCGTCCTGGCCCGCGACCTTGGTGGTCAGCTCGCGGGCGCCCTCGTGGTCGGCGGAGATCACGAGCGTGCCGCCGGGCCGCACCCGCTCCACGAAGGTCCGGAACGAGTCGTAGATCTCGTCCATGGAGGCGTAGTTGGCGTGGTGGTCCAGCTCCACGTTGAGGATGATCGCGACCTCGGGCGCGTACTTGTGGAAGCTGCGGTCGCTCTCGTCCGCCTCCGCGACGAAGATCTCGCCGCCGCCGTGCTCGGCGCTGGACCCGGGCACGTCCAGGTCGCCGCCGATCACGTACGACGGGTCGAGGCCGAGGGTGCCCAGCGAGACGGCGAGCATCGAGGTCGTGGTCGTCTTGCCGTGCGTACCGGCGACCGCGATCGGCCGGTGGCCGTCCATCAGCGCGGCGAGCGCGTCCGAGCGGTGCACGACGGGGATGCCGCGCTCGTTCGCCGCGACCAGTTCGGCGTTGTCGGCGCGGATGGCGCTGGAGATGACGACGCTGGTGGCGTCGGGGGCGAGGTTCCCGGCGGCGTGCCCGATGTGCACGGTGGCGCCCAGGTCGCGCAGCGCGGCCACGATCGGGGAGTCCTTGGAGTCACTGCCCGCGACCCGCGCGCCGCGCTGGACGAGAACCTTCGCGACGCCGGACATCCCGGCGCCGCCGATGCCGATGAAATGCGGACGGTCCAGCGCGTCGGGGGCAATGCCGGCCGGTGCCATGTACGGGTCTCCCCTGGTTGAGCGGTCTTCTCGGTTCTGACGGCCCGATTCTCGCACCCCGCCGCCCGCCGCCGTACGGTGCTCAGCCGCCCGTGGGTGTCCGCCCCTCGCCGACCTCGTCGTCCGTGTGCGAGAACAGCTTCAGCACCGGGACGCCGACCGTGTGGCGGGCCCGGGAGGCCCAGTCGCGGTGGAAGAACTCCTCCACGAAGTGCGGCGCGGTGAGGACGATCACCTCGTCGGCGCCGGTCTCCTCCACCACCCCGCGCAGGACGTCCAGCGGGCGCCGCTGGACGACATGGCCTCGGGCCTCGCTGCCCGCCGCGCGCAGGGCGGCCACCGAGTGGCTCAGGGCGCGCTCGGCGGGCTCCAGCGCCTCGCGGCCCTCCGGCTCCTCGCCTTCCTGGGCGGCCTGTTCCAGCTCGCCGAGCGCGATGTCGTCGATGGCGCGGAGCAGCCGGTCCTTGCTGCCCCGGGGCTGCATCAGCACGACGAAGGAGACCGGGTCATCGCCGTGCAGGGTGGTGACGAACTCGACGTCGGCAGCGGTCAGCGGCTTTTCGATCATCAAAATGCTCGTGAACACGACGTGCGCCCTTCTCGTTCTTCAAGCCTTCAACGAAGCAGTAGGAATGAAGCGGTAGGAATCAGGTCCGTTTAGCACAAAACTATGGGTAAATCCGACGGTAGCGGGTGAAAAGGAAACCGGCGTCCTCCAGTACGGAAGCGAGAGCGAACCGTTCCGGTTCCACGGCCAGGGGACCGTTCGCGATCCGTGCCGCGTCGCCCGCGACCATCAGCGGGGCCACCGCCAGGCACAGCTCGTCCAGCACCCCGGCGGCCGCGAACTGCGCCAGCAGCCGGGGGCCGCCCTCGGTCAGCAGCCGGGTGTGGCCCAGCTCGGCGAGGGCCGCCGGGACCGCCGCCACGTCGACCCGCCCCGAGGGCCCGGACCCCGCGCGCACCACCCGGGCCCCGGCGGCCTTCGCCGCCTCGACCCGCTCCTCCGCCGCCCGCGCGCCGGTGATCACCACGGTCGGCACCAGCGGCTCGGTGAACAGCGGAGCCGCGAAGTCCAGCTCCAGGCTGGCGCTGACCACGGCTATCGCGGGCGCCGGGGACTGGCCGAGCGCCGCCCGGCGCTCGGCGAACGCCTCCCGGGCGCGGGCGGGCCGGTAGCCCTCCTGACGTACGGTCTCGGCGCCGACCACCACCGCGTCGGCGAGCCCGCGCAGCACCCCGAAGATCCGCATGTCGGTCTCGGACGACAGCGGCTGCGACCGGCCGTCGTGGTGGGCCGCGCCGTCCAGCGAGGACACCATGTTGGCCCGCAGATACGCCCCCGAGGCGCTCTGCGGCCGGTCCGGGTACGCGTACGCGTCGGCCAGCTCGTCGAGGTCCCACTCGCGGTCGGGGGCGGCGGGCGGAACGGACGGTTCGGTGGGCAGTGGGAACAGGCGTCGCATGGCCGCAGTGTGACATGGCTCCCTCCGGGACGGTCCGCTCGGGAAAAGCGACTACCCTGGACACCCGTGTCCGCACCAATCACCACGTCCGGCTCGGCAGGCTCAATAGCCGCCGAAGCCCCCGTCGCCCTCACGGCCCGCGCGCCGCAGGTGCCCGCCGAGCGCCTGGTGGCCGAGATGGTGCCGCCGCCCCGGTTCGCCACGGTGAGCTTCGACAACTACATCCCGGACCGCAACCAGCCCAGCCAGGCCGAGGCCGTCACCGTGCTGCGCGGCTTCGCCGAGCGGCTGGGCGGCGGAGCGGGGGCGGGCAAGGACAAGGGCGGCCTCAGAAGCTGGTTCCGCCGGGCCAAGCCCGCCGCCCCCAGCGGCCCGCGCGGGGTGTACCTCGACGGCGGCTACGGCGTCGGCAAGACCCATCTGCTGGCCTCCCTGTGGCACGCGACCCCGGCCCCGTCCGAGAAGAAGGCGTTCGGCACCTTCGTCGAGCTGACGAACCTGGTCGGCGCGCTCGGCTTCCAGCAGACCGTGAAGACCCTGAGCGATCACCGGCTGCTGTGCATCGACGAATTCGAGCTGGACGACCCGGGCGACACCGTCCTCGTCTCGTCCCTGCTGGGCAAGCTGGTCGAGGCGGGTGTGGCGCTCGCCGCGACGTCCAACACCCTCCCCGGCAAGCTCGGCGAGGGCCGGTTCGCGGCCGCCGACTTCCTGCGCGAGATCCAGGGGCTGTCCGCCCACTTCCAGCCGGTGCGCATCGACGGCGAGGACTACCGCCACCGCGGGCTGCCCGAGGCCCCCGCGCCGCACTCCGACGAGATAGTCACCCGCGCGGCCAAGCGCACGCCGGGCGCCTCCCTGGACGCCTTCCCCGAGCTGCTGGAGCACCTGTCCCAGGTGCACCCGAGCCGGTACGGCGCGATGTCCGACGGCCTCCAGGCCGTGTGCCTGACCGGGGTCGGGCCGGTGCCCGACCAGTCGACCGCGCTGCGGCTGGTGGTGCTGGCGGACCGGCTCTACGACCGTGAGGTGCCGGTGCTGGCCTCCGGCGTGCCGTTCGACCAGCTGTTCAGCGAGGAGATGCTGAACGGCGGCTACCGGAAGAAGTACTTCCGGGCGATATCCCGGCTCACCGCGCTCGCCCGCGACGCGAGGGAGCTGGCCGCGGCGTAGGGCACCGGCCGCGCACGCCGTGTTGATCAGATGGTTCCCGTGCGGGCGGGCCGCGTGATACACACGTGCGGTCATCTTTCCTGTCCGCCAGCAGGGAGTTACCGCATGTCAGCGACACGACGTCAGATCCTGGGCCGTACCGGCGCGCTGGGTGCCTCCATCGCGTTCACCGGCAGCATCCAGGAGATCTTCGCCGGTACGGCCATGGCCGACGCACCCGGCCCGGGGGCTCCGGACGCCGCCGGGCGCGGCGGCTACGGCCCGCTCGTACCCGATCCGGACGGGGTGCTCGACCTCCCCAAGGGCTTCCGCTACCGCGTGCTGTCCCGCTCGGGCGACCCGCTGCGCTCCGGCGAGGGCGAGGTCCCCAGCAACTGCGACGGCATGGCCGCCTTCCCGGGCCGGTCGGGCGGCGGCAGAGGAAGCCGTACGCATCTGGTCCGCAACCATGAGAACCGCAAGGACGCCGCGATCCGCGTCCCCGCCGTCAAGGGCCTCACCTACGACCCGATGGGCATGGGCGGCTGCACCGCCCTCGCGCTCGACTCCGCCAACCGGGTGCAGTCGGAACGGGTCGCCATCGCCGGTACGGCCGTCAACTGCGCGGGGGGCCCGACCCCCTGGCACACCTGGCTGACCTGCGAGGAGACCGAGGACAAGGCCGGTACGAACGGCTACACCAAGGACCACGGGTTCATCTTCGAGGTCGACCCGTACGATCCGCGCCGCACCGGCGCCGTCCCGCTCACCGCCATGGGCCGCTTCCAGCACGAGGCGATCGCCGTCGACCCGCGCAGCGGGGTCGTCTACGAGACCGAGGACGCCTTCGAGCGACCGTTCGGCCTCTTCTACCGCTTCCTGCCGCGTAAACCCCTCGGCGGGACCGGGTCGCTGCGCGCGGGCGGAAAGCTCCAGGCCCTGCGGGTGCCGGGGGTGGCCGACCTGTCCACCATCCAGGAGCCGGGGACGTCCTTCGGCGACATCGAGTGGGTCACCGTCCCCGACCCGCTCGCGGCGGAAACCCCCATCCGCTTCCAGGACTTCGGCCCGGGCGGCATCACCCACGCCCAGAAGCTGGAGGGCTGCTACTGGGGCGGCAGCTCGGTCTACTTCGTCTCCAGCTTCGCCAAGAGCGCGGACGGCTCGGCCGCCGACCACTTCGGGCAAATCTGGCGCTACGACCCGCAGCGGCACCGGCTCACCCTGGTGATCGTCTTCGGGCCGGACACGGACGTGCAGCTGCCCGGCGAGTCACCGGACAACATCACGCTCGCGCCCAGCGGCGGGCTGATGGTCTGCGAGGACGGCGAGGGCGCGCAGCACGTGTACGGGCTGACCCGGCGCGGCGAGGTCTACCCGATGGCGCGCAACCGCCAGGCTCTGACATCAGCCGCTACCGCGGCGGGCGGGACCGAGGACGAGCCCGAGTGGGGTGAGTTCGCGGGCGTCACCTTCGCCCCGGACCGCCGCACGATGTACGTGAACTGCTACACCCCGGGCACCACGTTCGCGATCACCGGCCCCTGGCACCACTGACGCCCGTTGTGCCTCCTGCCCCTTGTGCGCGGGGCAGGAGGCCGCAGTGTCACTACCGCCGCGAACTCACCGCACAGGCGATCGCCGTCGCCCCGGCGGCGAGCACGGCGGTCACGGCGAGCGGCAGCAGCGGCATGCTCACGGTGCCGCTGCGTGATCCGTTGACCAGGCCCGATACGGCCGCGTTCGCGGGCGAGGCGCCGATCACGGACACCAGCAGCGCGGCGAGCGCGGTCGAGAGGATGGCCCAGCCGGGACGGCGCAGCAGCGGCCGGTTGCACAGCGCGCCCACGGCCGTACCGAGCAGCGCGCAGGCGAGCGCGGCCAGCAGCCCGGCGACGGTCGCCGCCGCCAGGGGCACGTCGACCCGCCCGTCCGCACTGCGCGGATCGCCGACCAGCGCGACGTACGACGTCCCGGCGACCCCGAGGACGACCGCCACCCCCAGCCCGGTCAGCACCCCGGCCAGATGCACCCGCCCGGGCCCCCGCGCGGCAGCCGCGCAGGCCCGCGCCGCGGCGGGCTCGTTGGTGACGCACACCCGCACCAACCAGGCGGCCACCGGCAGCACCCCGGCGGCGGCGTACCCGAAGGAGTCGAGCACCGGCTGCCCGGGCTGCACCCCGATGCCCATGAAGGCGGCATAGAGGATGAGCGGCGGCAGCCACCGATGCGAACGGGCGAGCAGCGCCACCTGATAGCGCAACAGGGCGGTCATACGTCCTCCGCGACTTCGCTCACCGAGCGGATGCGCCAGGCCGGATCAGCCCCGAGCAGAACCCGCAACACCTCATCGGACTCCCCGGCCGAGACGACCATCCGCACAACCCGCCGCCCACCCTCCGGCACGGACTGCGGGGGCCCACCCGGCACCCCCTCCCCGGCGTTCCGCCCGGCCTGCCCGGGGCGCGCCCCCGCCCTCGCCTCGTCGCCAGGGCCCGGCGCGGTCTGCGCGGCCTGCCCATGCCCTGCGTCAAGCCCCTCCCCGCCGGGGCCCAGCGCGCCCTGCGTTGCCTGCCCGACCCGCGCGGCCTCGCCGCCGGGGTTTGACGTGGGCGTCGTCGGCTCGGGGACGGGCTCGTAGCGCGGGGCGCCGGGGAGGTTCGGCGGGAGGGCGGTTCCCGGCGGGGCCTCGGCCTCGATGCGGACCCGGGGGCCGGGGGCGGCCACCGGTGTCTCACCTCCAGCCGCCGGTAGCGGCAGCGGCTCCAGGCGGGTGTCCGTTACGCGGAACACGGCGTCCGGGGCGCCGGGCAGGCGGCGGGGGTCGTGGTCCACGAAGACGACCGCGGCGCCCTCGGCGACCCGCTCCGCCACCGCCTCGTCCAGGACGGCGCGGGCGGCGCGGTCGAGGCCGGTCCAGGCCTCGTCCAGGACGAGCAGGGCGGGCGCGGCCAGCAGCGCCTGGGCCACGGCGACCTTCTGGCTGGTGCCCTTGGACAGCTCGGCGAGCGGGGTGGCCGCGTACGCGTCCGCGCCGAAGCGCTCCAGCCACTCCCCCGCCCCGCGCGCCGCCTCGGCCCGGCCCAGGCCGTGGATCCGGCCCAGATGCGTGAGGTAGCCGAGGACGGAGAAGGGCAGCTCGGCGGGGAACCGCTCGGGGACGTACGCGGTGCGCGGGCGGTCGGTGATGCGGCCCGAGGTGGGGGCGTCGATCCCGGCGAGCAGCCGCAGGAGGGTGGATTTGCCGCTGCCGTTCGTCCCCTCGACGCGGGTCAGCGACCCCGGCCGTACGTCGAGATCGACGCCGCGCAGCACCCAGGGCCCGGCCAGCCCGTAGCGGCGGCCGACTCCTCGCAGTCTCATGCTGGTTGAGCATAGGCACTCGGGCGGCGGCCCGCCGCCGCTGTCGGCGGGTGCTGGCAGACTGGACCGCGTGACCAGCTCAGACGCCATCCCCGCCAGTCCCCCCACCCCCCGCAGCAGCCCGTTCCGGCACGCGGAGACGGACCGGGACGCGGCGCCGCAGTTCGTGCTGCCCCTGGTGGTGCGGATCGAGAAGGCCGCGCCCCCGGCCCGTACGGACGCCCTGGAGACGGCGGCGCGCGCGGTGCTGGCGCTGCTGTCGGACGAGCGGGCGACGGCGGAGGACGGCGAGTGGGCCGAGGCCGTACGGGACTGGCAGGACGCCCGGATCCGCAAGGTCGTACGGCGGGCGCGGGGCGCGGAGTGGCGGCGCGCCCAGACGCTTCCGGGCATCACGCTCACCGGCGGGGCGGCGGCCCACGGGGACGGCCCGGCGGCCGAGGTGCGGGTGTTCCCGCCGGTGCCGCTGGACGGCTGACCCAAGGAGCTGGCCAAGCTCCAGGTCTCCGGCACCGAGCTGGACGACCCCGCACCGCCGCCCGCGCCGGACCCGGCCGGGCCGGTGCTGTGGCTGAACCCGGACGTCACGATGTCGGCGGGCAAGGCCATGGCGCAGGCCGGACACGGTGCGCAGCTGGCCTGGTGGGAGCTGGACGACGCGGGGCGGGCGGCGTGGCGCGAGGCCGGTTTCCCGCTGGCGGTGCGGACGGCCCCGGCCGAGCGGTGGGGCGCGCTCACCCGGGGCGGTCTGCCGGTCGTACGGGACGCGGGCTTCACCGAGATCGCCCCGGGGTCCTGCACGGTGGTGGCGGACCACCCGGCCCTGCGGCGGTCCTAGGGGTGGGTCAGGTGGCGACCGTGGTAACGGGGTCGAGGCCGTAGGTGCGGGCGTAGCCGTTCTCGGTGCCGACGATGAGGTCGACGACCTCGAAGTAGCGGTCCCAGAACGGGGTTTCGCGCAGCACGTCGATGAGGAGCTGGTAGGCCTCGTGGTCGTCGGCTTCCCAGACCCAGACGTCGGTGACGCGGGTGGAGTAGAACTCCGTGTCGTAGAAGCGTGACCGGACGCCCTTGGTCCTGGCCTTGACTGCGGACATGACCTGGGTGGTGAACGCGTCGACCCGTTCCTCGGGGGTCATGGCGAGCCACTCGGGCTGGGTCTTGATGAGCATGAAGGCGGTGACCGGCGGGGCGGTGTTGGGCGCGGCGGACATGGTGGATCCTCCAGGTTCGGCAGGTGATGAGTGCGTACCGGATCGGCACGCACTCATCCTGCGGAGGACAACGGCGTTGCCACAATGGGAACTTCAGCAAGGGATCATTGCCTGAAATGGAATTACGCTGGTGAGCAGTCAGAACAGTCCAGAGCCGGTCACTCCGGGGCCGACCATCGACGCCCAGCTCGCCGTCGCGCTGGACGCGCTGCTGACCGAGCAGAGCGTCACCCGCGCCGCCGCGCGCCTGCGCACCTCGCCCGCCGCCATGAGCCGCAACCTGGCCCGCCTCCGCCGCGTCCTCAAGGACCCGCTGCTGGTCCGGGCCGGGCAGACCATGGTCCCCACTCCCCGCGCCCAGGCCCTGCGCGATGAGGCGGCCACGGTGGTGCGCCGCCTGGGGGCGCTGCTGACGCCCGGGCCCGGTGTCGACCCCGCCACGCTGCGCCGCACCTTCACCTTCCAGGCCGCCGATCTGGCCGGTGCGGCGCTGGCCCCGGGGCTACTGGAACTGGCCCGGCGGGAGGCGCCGGGGGTGTCGCTGCGGTTCCTGGCCGAAGAGCTGGAGGGCGGACCGGCACTGCGCGACGGCCGGATCGACCTGGAGGTCGGGGCCATCGACCACGTCGACCCCGAAACCCAGGTCGAGGAGCTGGTCACCCTGCGGATGGCGGCGGCCGTCCGGCCCGGTCACCCGCTCACCGAAGGGCCCCTGACCCCGGACCGGCTCGCCGCCGCCGAACACGTGGCGGTCAGCCGTCGCGGCCGGTTCACCGGCCCCCTGGACACCGCCCTGGCCGAGCACGGCCTGCACCGGCGGGTCGCGGTCGTCCTCCCCAGCCACCTGGCCGCGATGGCCCTCGCCGCCCGCAGCGACGTCGTCTGCCTCGTCCCCACCGCACTCCCCGGCGCCGCCGTCTCTTCCCTCGCCGACGCCGCGACCGCCCTCGGCCTGCACTTCCTCGACATCCCGCTGCCGCTGCCGCCGGTGATCATCGGCATGGCCTGGCATCCCCGGCACGCCGCCGACGGAGCCCACCACTGGCTCCGCGACGCCGTCCGCCGGACCCTCGGCACAAAATCGCTCGTGCGGGGCACCCACCCCGCCGTACCGTGACCCAGCTGACGATCACGGGGCACGATCACAGAGGGGACCGGGAAACGGTGGAGCAGCACAACGGGTGGGCCGACGAGGGGTTCGGCGCCGTCGCCGACACCTTCTCGCGGAACTTCGCCGACTTTCCCGAACTCGGCTCGGCCGTCACGGTGTTCGTCGGCGGGCGCAAGGTCGTGGAGCTGTGGGGCGGGATCGCGGACGAACGTACCGGCCGGGCCTGGGAGCGGGACACGGTCGTACCGGTCTTCTCCTGCGCCAAGGGCCTCGTGAGCCTGTGCGCCCACCTCCTCGCGCAGGAGGCCCGCCTCGATCTCGACGCCCCGGTGAGCCGCTACTGGCCCGCCTTCGCGCGGCACGGCAAGGACGCCATCACCTGCCGCATGGTCCTCGGCCACCGGGCGGGCGTCCCCGCCCTCGACGCGGTGCTCGGCTTCGAGGAGATCGCCGCCTGGGCGCCGGTGATCCGCGCCATCGAGGAGCAGCGTCCGCTGTGGGAGCCGGGCACGGCGTACGAGTACCACGGCCATGTCTTCGGCTTCCTCATCGGCGAGGTCATCCGCCGGATCACCGGGCTCACCCCGGGCGCGTACTTCCGCACCGCCGTGGCCGACCCGCTGGGGCTGCGGGCCTGGATCGGCCTGCCCGCGCCGGAGATGGACGGCCGCGCCCGCCTCGTCGAGGCCGAGGGGCGGCCCGGGATGCCGGGCCCCGAGCATCTGCTGACCCGCATCGTGACGATGAACGGCGCGCTGGTCTTCCCCGGCACCGACGCGCCGCACGGCTGGAACGACCCGGCGCTGCTCGGCGCGGAGCTGCCCGGCGCGGGCGCCACCGCGTCGGCGAGCGGCCTCGCCGGGATGTACGCGGCGGCCGTGACCGGCGTCGACGGCCAGGAGCGGCTGCTCGCCCCGGAGACGGTGACGGACGCGGTCCGCGAGGTGTCGTCCGGCCGGGGCTGGCTGGGCTTCGACGCCGGGGCGCGCTGGGGCGCGGGCTTCCTGCTCGACTCGGCGGCCTTCCGCCCGATGCTGGGCGGGCGCAGCTTCGGCAACGACGGGGCGGGCGGCCAGTTCGCCTTCGGCGACGACGAGTACGGCGTGGGCTTCGCGTACGTCGCCAACCGCATGATCGGCCACGGCGACGCCCGCGCCACCCGCCTGACGGAGGCCGTACGCGCCTGCGTAACCACCTGACGCCGGTCCCCGGGCGAACCGGCGCCCGCGCCTGCGCGGCCGTACGACCGACCCAGCGCGACCGCCACCGGGGCGGCGGCCAGCCGCGCGCAGGCCGGATCAGGCCCCGCCCCTCCGCCGCGCGACGGGGCCAGCCCCCGGCCCCGGCTGGGGCGCGGGTCTTGGTCGAGACGGACTAGCCCCCACCCCGCCCCTTCCCGAAACCGGGGGCGAGGCCCCCGGCCCCCGCTGCGGGGGCTCCGCCGCTGCCGCCCCACGGCCGGGCCAAACGCGAGGCCGGTCCAGCGCGGCAGCGCGTGCGGGTCGCGCACGCCACCAACAGCGGCACCACATCCACGACCAGCCGCCAGACGGCCCAGCGCGGGCCACGGAGGCCGCAGGGCCAGACGCCGCGCTGGGCCGGGCACGAGCCCCGGACCGGGGCGGGTCAGGTCCGGGGCCGGGGCCGGGTCAGGCCCCGGGCCGAGTCAGGCGCGGCGGCGCTTGCGGATCGCGCGGGTCACCACCGGCGGCAGTACGTCGGCGGCCAGCCGACGGACCTGGCTGGGGCGGCGCGGGGCGGAGGCCGAGGCCGGGGCGGCGGGCGCGCGGCCCGCGTTCGGGGCGGGGGCGGCGGGCGCCTCGTCGGCGTAGCGGGACCTCGGCGCCGCCGGGTTCTTCGGCTTCCCGGAGAACCGCAGCACCCGGCTGCCCGCGATCTCCTGGCGGCTGGTGTGCATCCCACGGCGCCACGCGTCGTCCGCGAGCATCTCTTCCTGGATGGGGCCGGGGTCGCCCCACATGCCGTAGAGCTTCTGCGTGGTCAGGCAGATGGGCCGCAGCCCGCGGTTGAAGACGGCCTCCCACGCGGCGGCGGCCACGCCGGGGGTGTGCTCGGAGCGGAAGTCGTCGAGCACGACGATGCCGCCGGGCAGCAGGACGTCACGCGCGGCGATGATGTCGCCCTCCACGTGCTCGTACAGGTGCGAGGCGTCGACGTGGACGAAGCGGCAGGTGTCGTCGTCCACGAGGCTGGGCACGATCGAGGTCGTGCCCTGGAGGATGTGGGGCAGCTCGTCGTGGAACGCCAGATAGTTCTGCTCGAAGGCGGTGCGGGTGAGGGTCGCGTACGACTTCCGGGCCTCCGCCGCGTTGTTCTCGTCCGGCGCGTCCTCCGCGTCGAAGAGGTCGCAGACCGTGAAGCGCTCATCAGCCCGCAGGTACGCGGCGGTGAAGATGGCGCTCTTGCCCATGTAGGCGCCCATCTCCATGAGGTCCCCGTGCTCCCCGAGGCGCTCCTGACGCCGCAGGAAGAAGTCGAACAGCACTTGGTCAAGGCTGGGGAACCACCCCTTGACGTCATTGAGGCTGCGGGGGCGCTGCGCTGCTGCGGCGGTGGTGGCCGTCATTGGTGCTCTCTGTTCCTCGGAGGCGGTCGGGAGAGACGTGGATCGCGGGCCACGCTGGCAGTGGCAGGCAACGCCGGGACGTCACGGTTGTGCATATTGTGTGACCAGAGCGTTGAGCGACCGTACGGGCGCGGAGGGGCACGAACGGAGCGGTGCACGGAACGGGTCTTACGGACCGATGACGGGACGGCGCGGACACGGGCCCGGCGGCCGGTGAACGCCTAGCGTCGGGGCCATGCGCGTACTCGTCACCGGAGGCGCGGGCTTCATCGGCTCGCACATCGTCACCGCTCTCACCGACCGAGGCCATGAGCCGGTCGTCCTCGACGCACTGCTGCCCGCCGCCCATCCGTCGCCGCCACGGCCGTCCGGCGCCGAGTGGATCCACGCCGATGTGCGGGACCGGGCGGCGGTGGAGAAGGCACTGCACGGGGTGGACGCCGTCTGCCACCAGGCGGCGATGGTCGGCCTCGGCAAGGACTTCGCCGACGCGCCGGACTACGTCGGCTGCAACGACCTGGGCACGGCGGTCCTGCTGGCGGCCATGGCCGGGCGCGGGGTGCGTTCCCTGGTGCTGGCCGGGTCGATGGTGGTGTACGGGGAGGGGCGCTACGACTGCCCCCGGCACGGCCGGGTACGCCCCGGGCCGCGCGCCGAGGCCGACTTGGCCGCCGGGCGGTTCGAACCCGGCTGCCCGGACTGCGGCACCCCGCTGCGACCGGGCCTGGTCGACGAGGACGCACCGGTCGACCCGCGCAACGTCTACGCCACCACGAAGCTGGCGCAGGAGCATCTGGCGGCGGCCTGGGCGCGGTCCGTGAACGGCCGCGCGGTCTCGCTGCGCTACCACAATGTCTACGGGCCGGGCATGCCGCGCGACACCCCGTACGCGGGCGTCGCCTCCTTCTTCCGCTCGGCCCTCGCGCGCGGCGAGGCACCCACGGTCTACGAGGACGGCGGGCAGCGCCGCGACTTCATCCACGTACGGGACGTGGCCTCGGCCAACGCCGCCGCCCTGGAGGCACTCGCCGCCCCGGCGGCCGACTCCACAACACCCCCGGGCGGCCTCACCGGGTACAACACCGGCAGCGACGACCCCCATACGATCGGCGAGATGGCCGGGGCGCTGGCGGCGGCCTGCGGCGGCCCAGTGCCGCAGGTCACGGGCGCGTACCGGCTGGGCGACGTACGGCACATCACGGCCTCCTCGCGGCGGCTCCGCGAAGAGCTGGGCTGGCGGCCCGTGGTCCCGTTCGACGAGGGCATGACGGAGTTCGCCCACGCGCCCCAGCGCGCGGCATCCGCCCCGGCGGCCACCCCGGCGCCACGCCCGCTCCACCCGGTCCGGTAACCGCGTTCCGCGACGCTGCCGGGGAGCGCCCCGAACCCGCAGCCACGGGGCGGGCCCTTCCCCGGCCACGGGCGCGCGGCCCCACGGAACCGGCGGACCGCCCGGGCGGGGCTACGCCCGGGCGGCGGGCAGCCGCACCTCGAAGCGGCAGCCGCCGTCCACGTTCCGCACGGCCGCCTGGCCGTCGTGGGCCTCGACGATGCCACGGACGATGGCGAGGCCCAGCCCGGCGCCCGCCGGGGGCGTGCGGGCATGGGTGCCGCGCCATCCGGTGTCGAACACCCGCGGCAGATCCTCGTCCGGGATGCCGCCGCAGCCGTCGGTGACGGACAGCACCACGGTGTCCGCCTCGCGCCGGGCGGCCACGGCGACCGTGCCGTCCGCCGGGGTGCGGCGGATGGCGTTGATGAGGAGGTTGCCGAGGACGCGGGTCATCTCCTTCCCGTCGACTTCGACGGGGACGGGGTCCACGGAGTCGCCGATCAGCTGGACGCCCAGCTCGCGGGCGAGCGGGTCGGCGCCCGCGAGGGCGTCGCCGATCAGGTCGTAGACGGAGATCCGGGTGGGGGCGAGGGACAGCGCCCCGGCGTGGATGCGGGACAGTTCGAAGAGGTCGCCGACCATCGTGTTGAGCCGCTCCACCTCCGTGCGGATCTGGCGGTGGTAGCGGTCCGGGTCCTCCACCACGCCGTCCTCCAGCGCCTCGGACATCGCCCGCAGCCCGGCCAGCGGGGTGCGCAGATCGTGGGAGATCCAGGCGACCAGCTCGCGGCGGGAGGACTCCAGGGCCCGTTCCCGCTCGCGGGACTGGGCCAGCTTGGCGCTGGTCGCGGCCAGTTCGCGGCCGAGTTCGGCGAGTTCGGCGGTCGCGGCGCCACCGGGGGCGGCGAAGCTGCCGCCGTCCCCGAAGGAGCGGGCGGCGAGGGTCAGCTCATGGCTGCGGGCCACCACCCAGCGGCCCAGCAGCAGCGCGGTGGCCAGGGACACGACCGCGGCCATGGCGCAGACGGTGGTGACGACCGTCAGGTCGTGCGGGGACAGGAACATCGCCCAGGCGACCGCGAGCGTCCCGGTGAGCATGGCCGTCACCGCGACGGCGGCCACGACGGCGAGGGACACGACGACGGACCGGCCGCGCAGCAGCCGCAGGGCGAGCGCGCCGAGCAGCCCGGCCGCGGCAGCGCCGAGGAACGCGAACAGGGCCATCAGCAGGACGTCACGCATGGCGGTCCGGCCCCTCCGCCCCGGCCGGTGCGTCCGGTGCGTCATGCGCGTCCGGCGCGTCCGGCGCGTCGAAGCGGTAGCCCACGCCCCAGACGGTCTGGATGAGGCGCGGCGCGGCGGGGTCGTCCTCGATCTTCCCGCGCAGCCGCCGCACATGGACGGTGACGGTGGACAGATCGCCGAAGTCCCAGCCCCAGACGTCCCGCATCAGCTCCTCGCGGGTGCAGGCGACCCCGGGGTGGCGCAGCAGGAAGGCCAGCAGGTCGAACTCGCGGAGGGTGAGGCCGAGTTCATGGCCGTTCCGGGTGGCACGGCGGGCCATCGGGTCGAGGGTGATCCCGGCGCGGCGGAGCACGGTGTCCGGCCGCCCGGGACCGGGGCCCCGCGCCCCGGCGGAGGCGTGCGGTCCGGTACGGCCGCGGCGCAGCACCGACTCCACCCGCAGCACCAGCTCGCGCGGGCTGAACGGCTTGGTGACGTAGTCGTCCGCGCCGATCTCAAGACCGAGGATCCGGTCGTCCTCGTCGCCGCGCGCGGTCAGCATGATCACGGGCACCGGCCCCTTGCGGCGGAGCGCGCGGCACACGTCCAGGCCGTCCATGCCGGGCAGCATGAGGTCGAGGACGACCAGGTCGGGCCATCGGGCGTCGGCGCGGGCGAGCGCGCCGTGGCCGTCGGCGGCCCGGTCGACGGTGAAACCGGCGCGGGTGAGGTATCCGGCGACGACCTCGGCGACGGTCGGATCGTCGTCCACGACGAGCACGCGGCCGGGAGGCGATGTCTGCTGCATACGCTCCAGCCTGGCACCCGGCCGTGCGGACCGTCCCGCCCAGGCGTGCGGGACGGCGTCGACGTCCGCGTTTCGTAAGGACCCGATGTCCGGAATGCGGCTTTTTCGTTCGTAGGGTGGGCCGGGTGACACACTCGACCGCTCCTCGCGCGGACGTCGTCCTGCCGTGTCTGGACGAGGCCGCCGCCCTCCCCTGGGTGCTGGAACGCATCCCCGCCGGCTGGCGCGCCATCGTCGTCGACAACGGTTCGACGGACGACTCGGCCGCGATCGCCCGCGCCCTCGGCGCCACCGTCGTCCATGAGCCCCGCCGGGGCTTCGGGGCCGCCTGCCACGCCGGACTGCTCGCCGCCGACGCCGACTTCGTCTGCTTCTGCGACTGCGACGCCTCACTCGACCCCGGGCTGCTGCCCGGCTTCGTACGGAGCGTCGCCGACGGCGACGCCGACCTCGTGCTGGGGCGCCGCCGCCCCCAGGAGCGCGGCGCGTGGCCGGTGCACGCCCGGCTCGGCAACACCGCCCTGTCCCGGATGGTGCGGCGGCGCACCGGAACCGCCCTCCACGACCTCGGACCCCTGCGGGCCGCCCGGCGCGAACCGCTGCTGGGCCTGGGCCTCACCGACCGGCGCAGCGGCTACCCGCTGCAGATGGTCGTGCGGGCCGCCGACGCGGGCTGGCGGATCGAGGAGCGCGACGTGCCGTACCGGCCGCGCACCGGAAAGTCGAAGGTCACCGGCACCTGGCGGGGCACCTGGCACGCGGTGCGCGACATGCGGGCCGTCCTGCGCCAGTCGCCCGGGACCCCCGCCCCCGGCAGCCGTGCGGGGGTCGCCCGGTGACCGGGCAGGGCGCCGGTCGGCGCGCGCGGTGCACGGTGGTCGTCATCGCCAAGGAACCCGTGGCCGGGCGGGTGAAGACCCGGCTCACTCCTCCGTACACCCCCGCGGAGGCGGCGGCGCTGGCCGAGGCCGCGCTCGGCGACACCCTGCACGCCGTGCTCGGAATGCCCGCCCGGCGCCGGGTGCTGGCGCTCGACGGGGCCCCCGGGCCCTGGCTGCCGCCGGGCATCGAGGTCGTGCCGCAGGGCGGCGGCGGCCTGGACGAGCGGCTGGCCACAGCGTTCGCCGGATGCCAGGGGCCCACGCTGCTGGTCGGCATGGACACCCCGCAGATCACCCCCGCCCTGCTGGCGCCCGCGCTGGGCGGGGACGGCTGGCGGGACTGCGACGCCTGGTTCGGGCCCGCCGCCGACGGCGGCTTCTGGGCCCTGGGCCTGGCCGAACCGGATCCGGAGCTGCTGCGCGGAGTGCCGATGTCCACTCCCGTCACGGGCGCCGCACAGCGACGCCGTCTGGTGAACGCGGGGCTGCGAGTGCGCGAGCTGCCCGTACTGCGCGACGTCGACACGGCGGACGACGCCGCGTGCGTGGCGGCGCTCGCCCCGGGCGGCCGGTTCGCCCGCACCCTCGCCGGGCTGTCCCGGGCCGCCGCCCGATGAGCACGGCGACACGCGACGACGCGGGCGGCGCCACGGCAGGGTCCTGGCGCGCCGACCCCTATACGCGGGCGCTGAGCGCGGGCCGGGGACCGCTGTTCCTGCGCCGCGCGGACGGCTGGCTGCTGCCCCTGGAGGTCGAGCGCTGGTGCGCGGACGCCGACGCGGCGGACCGCACCGTGCTGCGCCGCTGCCAGGGGCCCGTACTCGACATCGGCTGCGGCCCCGGGCGGCTGGTCGCCGCGCTCGCCCCGTACGGACACCCCTGCCTCGGCATCGACGTGAGCCGGGCGGCGGTCGCCCGTACGGTGCGAACCGGCGGCCCGGCCCTGTGCCGCTCGGTGTTCGAGCCGCTGCCGGACGAGGGGCGCTGGGGCACGGCACTGCTGCTCGACGGCAACATCGGTATCGGCGGCGCCCCCCGGGCCCTGCTGGGGCGCGTGCGTCAACTCCTCACCCCCGAGGGGCTGCTGATCGTCGAGACGGCCACGGCCGATGTCGACGAACGGGTCCGGGTACGGGTGGACGACGGGCTCGGTCCGGTCGGCGAGGCGTTCCCCTGGGCCCGGGTGGGCGCCCCCGCGCTGCTGGACCACGCCCGGGCGGCGGGCTGGAGCGCCGCCGAACGCTGGACGGCCCGGGGCCGCGACTTCATGACCCTGCGCCGCGCCGCCGTTCCCGGGCCCGCCACATCGCCGTCCTGACCCACAGCCACAGCGCGGAGACGGCGAACAGCACGGCGGTGATCAGCAGCCAGCGCGGTAGGAAGACGTCGGCGGACAGCCCGGCCGACCGCTCGTAGCGGCGCCGCTGCGTCCCCGCGATCAGCGGGAACCACACCAGCAGCAACAGCGCCGAGACGAACGCGGGCACCCGTACGAAGTTGACGTACGAGGCGGGCGCCGGGACCGCCCGCTGGAGCGCCCGGTCGGCGAGCCCGTACAGCGGCAGCAGCACCAGGTCGTGCACGACGGCCGCACCGGCCACCCAGAGCGCGATCCCGAGCCAGTCGCCGCGCAGCAGCCGCACCCCCGCGTAGGCGGTCAGCGCGAAGGAGCACAGCAGCAGGAGGAGGTGCGGGGGCGAGTCGCCGTAACGCCGCCGGAAGCCGGAACCCTTCACACCGTCTCCCCGAAGCTCAGCCGGGCCACCCACTTGGTGTTGTGCACGCCCGGGGCGTTCGGGACGATGACGCGCGCCGGGTAGCCGTGGTCCGGCGACAGCTCCGCGCCGTTGACCCGCAGCGCGAGGAGCGAGCGCGGATCGCGGACCTGGTTGTCGCGCAGCACGACCGAGCGGAACGAGCCGTGCCGCTGGAGCGATTCGACGAGGACGCCCGGCGGCCGTTCGCCCAGGCCGACCAGCCCGGCGAGGTCGGACAGCCGCACCCCCTCCCACTCCTGGTCGGGGGTGGACCACCCCTCGACGCAGGCGATCGGCAACGCCGCCCCGTGCCGCGGCAGCCGCAGCAGCCGCTCCCGGGTCAGGACGGCCTCGCGGCCCGGGCCGCGCACCACCAGCCGCCAGCCGGGGCCGATGTCGCGGGCGCTGATGCCGACGGCGGCGGCGGTCTTGTTGATCTGGAAGCCGTTCGGGCCCCGGCCCGGCTCCCGGCCGTGCGGGGCGAGCAGCGCGGTCCTCCGCAGCGGCCCGTCGAGGCTCTGCCCGGCCGTCACCACCAGCAGCGCGGCCGAGCCGGTGCCCACCATCGCGAGCGCGCCCCGCCGCGACATGGTCGGCGGGGCCGGATCCGGGCTCACCAGACCGGTCTCGTCGGGCGGCTCCGGACGGGTGCGGGAGACCGGGGTGCGCAGCTCCGCCCGCAGGTCGCGGCCGCGCAGCGCGCGCACCATACGGGGGAAGCGGAGCGCCACGTGGACGGCGAACGCGGCCATGAAGACCCACGCCCCGTAGAAGTGCAGCGGGTAGAAGGAGCCGGGGAAGACGTACTCCAGCTGGACGTTGAGCACCCCGGTCACGAACTCGAACAGCCCGCCGCCGACCAGCGCGAGCAGCGACAGCCGCTCAAGACCGTGCCCGAGGGAGCGCACCGGCGGCCGCTCGAACAGCTTGGGGACGACGGACCACAGCTTGGCCAGCAGCACCGGGACCAGCACGACGCCGAGCGTGACGTGCACCCCTTGGGTGACGCGGTAGAGCCAGACGGGGTGGGTCGGCCAGGAGAAGAGGTAGAAGCCGAGCAGCCCCTTGTCCGGCGTCTTGTCGTTGACCGGGGACAGCTCCGGGTTGTACGCGGCGTACGACAGCAGCCCGGTGACGAACAGCACGGGGATCCCGAACAGCAGGACCAGGCCGAAGACGGACGTCAGCCAGGGGCCGCGCAAGGGGCTTCGCCAAGCTGGGGAACGGTGGCTCATGGCACGACGGTAGGGCCGCCGGACCGGTCCTCAGGGGCTCCGACGCATGACGAAACGCTGACATCGGCCCGCCCGGCCGTACGTCGCCCGCAGGATCTGACGGTTCGGTGACGGAGCGCGCCACAGCGGCCGATCCGGCAGGTCACCGGCATAGCGTGAGGCCGTGAAGCTCCCCCTCCGCATCCCCCTCCGCACCGATGACCCGACCCCCCGCACCCCGGACGGCGACGGGCGGACCGGCCGCCGCCGGGATGTGCTCGCCGCCGTCGCCGCCGCGCTCCTCTTCGCCGTCGCGGCCGTCGTCGGCACCCTGATCGAGCGGACCCACCACATCCTGTACGTCGACTGGGCGCCCCTGTACGCCGACTGGCTGCCCCACGCGGGCCCCGGCACGCCCGCCGCCGTGGCCCTCGCCGTGGCCGTCGTCGCGTACGGCCCGCGGATCGCGGCGACGCTGCCGTGGCGCCGTCTGCTGTGGGCGGGCTGGGCCGCCGCGATGGCCTGGACGTGGGCGCTGGCCCTCGTCGACGGCTGGGGGCGGGGCGTGGCCGGGCGGCTGACGCAGCGCAACGAGTATCTGCGTGGCGTCGACCGCTTCCAGGACATCGGCGCCGCGCTGCGCGGATTCACCGGTCACATCCTGATCGACGCACCCGATCACTGGCCCGCGCACATCGCCGGGCATCCGCCGGGCGCCGTGCTCACCTTCGTCGGGCTCGACCGCCTCGGGCTCGGCGGCGGCGCGTGGGCGGGGGCCTTCTGCATCACCGTCGGCAGCTCGGCGGTGGCCGCCGTCCTGGTCACGCTGCGCGCGCTGGGGCAGGAGCGGGCGGCGCGCACCGCCGCGCCCTTCCTCGTGCTGGCCCCGGCCGCGGTGTGGGTGGGGGCGTCAGCGGACGGCTACTTCGCGGCGGTCGTGGCCTGGGGGCTGGCGCTGCTCGCGCTGGCGGCGACCCGTACGGTCCGGGCGCCGGGCGCCGTCGCGCTGGCCGCCGGGCTGCTGCTCGGCCTCACCGCGTACCTGTCGTACGGGCTCACGCTCATGGCGCTGCCCGCCGCGGCCGTGCTGTTCCTCGCCCGTACGGTGCGGCCGCTGCCGTACGCGCTGGCCGGGGCGGCGGCGGTGGCGGGCGCCTTCACCCTGGCCGGTTTCGCCTGGTGGGAGGGGTACGACCTGCTGGTCGAGCGCTACTACCAAGGGGTCGCGGCAGACCGCCCGTACGGCTACTGGGTGTGGGCCAACCTCGCCTGCACGGTGGTCACGGCCGGGCTCGCCTCCGTCGCCGGGGTGCGCAGGGCGGTGGGGGCCGCACCCGGTGCCGTACGGCGGCTGCGGCGCGACGAAGGCCCGGGCGGTCAGGGCAGGTCGGACGGGCTCGTGGTGCTCGTGCTCGCCGCACTGCTCGCGCTGGTCACCGCCGATCTGTCCGGGATGAGCAAGGCGGAGACGGAACGCATCTGGCTGCCGTTCGTGCTCTGGCTGCTGCCCGCCGCCGCCCTGCTGCCCGCCCGTGACCTGCGCCGCTGGCTGGCGGTGCAGGCGGGGCTCGCGCTGCTGGTGAACCATCTGCTGCTCACCGGTTGGTGAGTGCCCGTCGATGAGTGGCCGATGTGAAGAGCAGGTGATACTTCTGTGATACTGAGCGGGGGCACACAACTGAACCGTTGCCAGGGGGCGGGACCCGTTGAAGGCGTTGAAGACCTTGAAGGCATCCAAGTCCTTGAAGGCGTTGAAGGCATTATCCGCGCGGAACACCTACGGCGTGGCCGCGCCCCTGGGCGCGCTCGTGGCCGTGGCCGTGGTCGTGGCGCTGCTCATCGCCCTGACCTCGCCGGGTGACACGGGCGGCGCGGTGGACGGCAGCGTCCAGGCCGCCGCACCCGTCCCCCGGGCGGACAAGGCCCCCAAGGGCGCCAAGAAGAAGAACAAGTACGCCGACTGGGACGGCAAGGTCAAGGTGATCGGGGACGGCTCCACGTCGTACACCGGCCCCCAGCCCGACCAGCCGAAGATCAAGAAACTGAAGCCGGGCGAGAAGCCCCCGCAGTTCGTGGTCTTCTCCTGGGACGGCGCGCTGGAGAACGGCGATCATCTCTTCTCCCGCTTCCGCCAGGTCGCCAAGGAAACCAACGCCAATATGACGTTCTTCCTGAGCGGCATGTATCTGCTGCCCAAGTACAAGAGCGATCTCTATCGGCCGCCCATGCACAAGCCGGGATCGGCCGCCATATCGTTCCCCACCGACGGGCACATACGCGAGACGCTGGAGCAGTTGCGCGGGGCGTGGCAGGAAGGCAACGAGATCGGCTCGCACTTCAACGGGCATTTCTGCGGCGCCAAGGGCGGCGGCGAATGGTCCACCGCACAGTGGAAGAGCGAGGCCGAGCAGGCGTACTCGTTCGTGGAGCAGTGGAAGACCAATACGGGATTCACCGACATCGAGCCGCTGCCCTTCGACTACGACGAGGAACTGGTCGGCGGTCGCGCCCCCTGCCTCGAAGGCCAGAAGAACCTGATCCCGGCCATCAAGTCGCTCGGCTGGCGCTACGACGCGAGCTCTCCGGGCGACTTCCAGATCTGGCCGTCCAAAATCAAGGGAATCTGGAACTTCCCGCTGCAGCTGGTGCCGTACCCGGAGAGCGAGAAGCAGGTCCTCTCCATGGATTTCAACTTCCTCTACAACCAGTCCGGTGACAGCACCGAGGGCGATCCGGCGAAGTACGCCGAATGGGAGCGGCTGACCCGCGAGGGCTATCTGAACGGCTTCGAGCGCGCGTACAACGGCAGCCGGGCACCGCTGTTCATCGGCAACCACTTCGAGACTTGGAACGGCGGCATCTATATGCAGGCCATCGAAGACGTGATGCGGAGCGTGTGCAAGCGCGACGGCGTGCGGTGCGTATCGTTCAAGCAGCTCGCCGACTGGCTGGACGCCCAGGATCCGAAGGTCCTGGACAAGCTGCGGATGCTCGACCCGGCGGAATCGCCGGACTGGTCGACGTACACCAAGTAGATATACGAAAGCCCGGCCGGGCT